>CAOJXI010000180.1 GCA_948465665.1 uncultured Clostridia bacterium
AATGTCTATTGCTGGCTTGTCGGCTGCTGTGGTTTTTTCGCTTTTGTCTAACATACTATCAGTCCTTATGTACACCTGTTCCTTTATAATCTAATTTTATTATAATTATAAATCAGTCAAATAACAAGATAGACAAACATTATTTTTTAATATAATATAACCGTCTATTTAGCAGACTATATTAAATATAGTTTAAAATTTTGTTTAATATTTACTGCTGCTTTTTATTGCAAAAAAGAGAATGGTACTATATACTTAAATGTAAGCGCTTACAAATAAGAATTATATACTTTATAACTCCAGAAGGCAGCTAAAAGGAGGATACCATACTCTATGAAAAACAATCAAAAGTTGTTTAAGAACATATTCTATGCAGGAACCAAAGACGCAGTAAAAACAAGCCTGAAAATTTTCAAAATTATGATACCCGTATCCCTGCTGATGGCTATTTTAAATTATGTTGGGATTATTAATAAGTTAAGTATATTCCTACAGCCGGCTGCTAATCTGTTAGGGCTTGGGGGACAATCCATTTTGGTATTGCTTTTGGGGTATCTGGTCAATACCTATTCGGCAATTGCACTGATGATATCCCTGGATCTATCCCTGAGGGAAATGTCCATCCTGTCAAGTATGATATTATTAAGCCATACCCTTCCCATAGAGCTTTCCATCCAAAAGAAAGCAGGAGGCAATGTATGGTTGCTGCTGTTTATCAGGGTGGGAGCCAGCATCTTAACAGGTTTTCTGCTGGGGCTGGTGCTCCCCGGCGGAAATGAGGCTGTTTCCTCCAGTGCGCAGATGGTTTCAGCCGGAGCGTCCCCTCTGGCGGATGTGCTGAAAAAATGGCTTTTGGACAATGTCACAGTGGTAAAAATATTTATCATAAATATTGTGCTGAATGTGTCGTTCCGGTTCCTGCTTGAGTTTCACTTGATAGATAAGCTCTGTAACTGGTTAAAGCATATCATGTTTATATTTGGACTGGCAAAGGAGACCGCGCTTTATTGGCTGGTGGCCAATATCATCGGCCTGATTTATGGCGCAGGAATTTTGATTACCGCCAACGAAAACAATGCCCTGAACCGGGAAGATATCAGAAAATTAAATCTCTCCATCTGCTCTATGCACTCATTGATACAGTAAACAGCCAATTTTCTGCCCTTGGGGGTGGGAATTCCGGTGCTGGTTGTGCCAAGATTTATAACGGCGGTGGTTTCTGTGTGGGGGTACAATCTTGTTATGGGAATGAGGGGAAAGGTTAAAGCTGTCAGTGCAGGAAGCAAATAACAGAGAAACTAAAAGGGTGTGCTGAATCAATTTCAGTCACACCCTTCTTTTTATCACAGCCCTAGTGCTCCATCCGGTTAGAAATCGGATGGAGCACTAGAGCTATCAAATGCTATCCTCCTTCAGCGCGGCGACAATATCCAATTTGCGAATTCTCCTTTCCCCAACCACATACGCCCCAACTGTAGAGGCAAACAGCAGCGCGATAAACAGCGTTGTAATGCCAACGGGGGCAAAGGGCAGGAATTCCCAAAGTGTTATTTCATTGAGATGAAGGAACGCCGCCAGCACCCCTGCGAAGGGAAGCAGGCTCATCAGCAGAGGGGTAAAGGCAAAGAATATGCCTTCCGCTAAAAGCATTTTGCGGATTCCTCTTGGGGGCATCCCCATAGAGCGGAGCATGGCGAATTCCCTGCGCCTTTGGGCAAGATTGTTCATAATGGTAGACCAGACATTGGCCATCCCAATCACCATAAGCAGCCCGGAAATACAGTTGACGATCAGCCTCATAAGGACATATCCGTTCTCCCTGGAATCATGCCGCTCCTTTACATTGATGATCTCAAAATCGCTGGAGCCATAATATTCATTTGCAAGCTTGGTCAGAGAATCGGAAACCTCTAAAATGCGGTCATAAAACCCATCTTCATCCTTTTGAGCGTCGGTGACAAAAATCCCCTTTATGTTATTGACGCTGAGCCGCCGCCTTGCATAGAAGTGTTCAGACAGCTTTTGCAGCCGGTCATAGGGCATCAGTACGCAGGTGGTGAAGGAAATGAAGTTTTGAAACTTGGGGAGGGCGTCCGTGATTCTGCCGATAGTCAGATCAAATTCGTATGCTTCATCATCGGAATCGCTTTCATAGGCCTTTGTGCTCAGATGGAGCGTATCCCCTTCCTGTATCTTTAACAGATCCATATAAGCATTGTTCCTTTTGGAATATTTTGTGGGATCAATCGTCTGGTTGTAAAAGATTACCGGACCGTTTTCCTCATGATAAGGTGCAGGATCTTCCCCTATACTTTGGCAGTATTCGTCAAAGGACTTACTATCCAGCCCTGTGGTGTAAACGGTCAGCCGGTAAAGGCCGTTTTGTTCAATGGGGCTGTACTTTCCAGCATCTACAATTCCCTGAAAACCGCCCATAACCTGTTCAATGCTGTCAGAAGCCATTTCAGCCGGAACCCAGAGGGCATGGGGCGCTTCGGAAAAGAACGCTGCACTTTGCAGCCCTTCTGTCTGGCGCATCCGCTGCACAAGTTGACGGTTTACCGGCTGTCCATCCAGCAGGTAGAAAGTTATCTGCTGGTATTCCTCCCTACGGTCGGGGAATACGGCTTCTGACGCGCTCTGGCAGGCGAGAATGGTCTGGAAACAGGTCAGGGTAAGAAAAGCCATTGTAAATGAAATAGTAGCGGCGCGATAGGATTTTTTCCGGGCAGTTAAAGTATTAGAGGCCAGCTCCCCTGTAATGCCGAACCATTTCCAAAGCAAAGGATTTTTCTTTTCCCGGATTCGCTTGACTTTGCCGCCGTCCCCGCCCTGCCGTATTGCTTCTACAGGAGACATTTTAGAAACCCGCCTGGCGGGAATCAGGGCGGAAAACCAGACCGTTATAAAAGCCAGTGCCGCTGCCGGGAGGATTGCTGGAAGCCCAAAAGTAAATATGACCTCTTCAGTACGCCCTCTGGAAAGCTCGTTCATACTGTTGACCATTTGGAAGATAACCTTATCAAAGGCCCATCCCCCTAAAATTCCCAGAGGGAGGGGAACCAGGAGCAGGATCAGCCCTTCACAAATAACGGATTTGCGTATCTGCTTTGGGGAAGCACCGATACTAGCCAGGATTCCCAACTGGGAAAGGCGCATATTGACTGACAGGGCAAAGGCATTGTGAATAATCAGTACAAACAGCCCAACTACCATCGTTACAAAAACCAGAACGGAGGCGACCATCCCGCTCATGCCTTTGACATCCAACTTTAAATTGGGAGGCAGTATCAGGAAGCGGGAAAGATAGGGGCTGTTGTATTTCAGGGAGTAATTTCCGTATTCGTCAGTTTTCCAGCCCAGGGATTCCGCCAAAGCGGGAAGCTCTTTATAGGTATCCCTCATATTGTGAAAACGGAGGTACACAGTAATCATTTCGTTGGGCTGGACAGAGGAATTTTCCAGATACCCCATAGCGGTATAGGCTGGAACCATGGAGGATGTAGCTACATCCCATTTGCCTACAACAGTATAAGAGGTTGTCCCAGTCTGATGGAAGGTTTCATTTTCTGAAAACGCGTCGCCTGCGTCCCGAACTTTTCCGTCCAGCAGCCGTTCCCCAGTGGGAAAGGTGAGGACATCACCCAGCCTGGTTTCGGGGTAAGCGTCAAAATACTGCTTGGAAAGGGCGATTTCCCCTTCCGCCGATGGTACGCGGCCCTCTATCACCAGATCCTTTTCCGGCATGGATTCCCAGTATTCCCGGTTTGCTCCCCGGAGAATCAGGTATTGCCGCCGCGGATTATTGCTGTCCAGCATGGAAACTTCCCAGGGGCCTTTGACCATGACGCTTTCAACAGAGGAATAGTTTTCAATTTGTTCCAAGTCCCGGCCATAGGTATCGTCAAACAGTTCGCCATGCCAGTTGCCGTTTTCCAAAAGTTCCAGATGGATATTGTCCATGTACATGGTCCAGAAAAAGCCGCTTAAACCGGACAGCATCATCACAGTCAGCAACAGTGCCACCATGATTGCTATGCTGGAACGGCGGTTACGCTTTACAAAGTCCAGGGTATATTCCTGTATAATATTCATTTTGTGCCCCCTAACACCTCATCCCGGAGGATTCTGCCGTCCTCAATGGTGATAATACGATGGGCTTCCAGAGCAATATTTTCGTCATGGGTAATGAGAAGCACTGTTTGACCGTACTTCTGGTTGGAGAGCTTTAAAAGCTCTACGGTTTCCTCAGAATTTTTACGATCCAGGTTTCCCGTGGGTTCATCTGCCAGAAGCAGGGCAGGACGATAGATCAGGCTCCGTGCGATAGCTACCCGCTGCTGCTGTCCGCCGGAAAGTTCCCCGGGAAGATGGGTCAGGCGTTCTTTCAGTCCCAAGGTTTCAGCAATTTCCTGAAAGCGGGCTTCATCCGGGCGGCGGTTGTCCAGGAGCATGGGGAGAAGGATATTTTTTCGGACGTTCAGGGTTGGGATCAGGTTATAGAATTGGTAGATTAATCCTACCTTCCGGCGGCGGAATACTGCCAGTTCTTCCTCTGATAAAGTAGAAATATCAGTATCTTCAATATAGATATGTCCTTCGGTGGGCCGATCTACCCCGCCCAGCATATGCAGAAGGGTAGATTTGCCGGAGCCGGAAGTCCCAACAATAGCCACAAACTCCCCTTTTTCAATAGAAAGATTCAGATGGGACAGGGCTGTCACCTGGGCTGCCCCAGTTCCATAGGTCTTGGTCAGGTTTTCACAGCGTAAAAGTTCCATATTTGACTTCCTCCTTTGGTACTATCATAAGGCGTAAAAATGACATTGCGGTGACAAAGGACATAAGATAACTGCATTTAAGCATTATATAAAAGAATATCAGGCATCATCCCGTATTCCCTTATGATACTGTGGCTGCTTTTGAAAACAAGTAGACAAAAGGATACGTTTATGATAAAATGAAATTGTCTGCTTTTAGTTAGAATAGATTTGGATAATAGCAAATAGTATCAATCCGGTAAACCAATAAACAGCATATCCAATACCAAAAACAGAAAGTGAGGAAATAATATGCACAAGGAAAACATTTCCGCAAGCGAAGCCTTAAAGAAATTACAGGATGGAAACCAGCGTTATCTCTCCGCCGAAACCAGTACAGGCAATATCTCCTCTGTTCTGCGCAAAAAGACTACCGATGAAGGTCAGGCACCCTATGCAATTGTTATCACATGCTCCGACTCCAGGGTTATACCAGAAGGCATCTTTATGGCAGGGATTGGAGAGATTTTTGTTATCCGTGTAGCAGGAAACGTTATGGATAACCACCAGTTAGGGAGCGTTGAATATGCGGCAGACCATCTGGGAACAAAGTTGGTTGTTGTGCTAGGGCACAGCCACTGTGGAGCTGTTGGAGCAGCTATGGCTGGCGGAGCCGGGGGCTACATTAAATACCTTACCGATGAAATACTACGGGCTATTGGAGACGAGAAGGATGAACTGAAAGCCTGCTGCCTGAATGTACAGCAGAGTGTGTCCATCATCAAAGAGAAACTCCATTTGGCAGAGGATGTAAAGGTCTGCGGCGCAATGTACCATATTGACAGCGGCAAGGTTGAGTTTTTGGACTGAGAAGTTTATAATTGAAAAAATTCCGTTTCGCAGTACAGCGGGACGGGATTTTTGTTATGCTTCGGCTTAAATAATAATGGGCGGAAAAGCAAATTTGCGGGAGAAAGCTAAGATGAGTACAAGCTGGGGCGGATTAAAAAGGTTTCG
>CAOJXI010000181.1 GCA_948465665.1 uncultured Clostridia bacterium
CCCTCCCCCTGAACAATTCCAGCGGGCTTTATTTTAAATACTGACGAAGCGGTTAATTATCATTTTCTTAGGTAAGGCTTGCCTTGGCTTTAAGCCTGCTGGGGTATTTCGCGCCTGCGGGCGCGACCAGGGCTGTCTGCCCTGGACCCGACAGGGGGCTTTTTAGGAAAGCCCCCTTGACCCGAAACCTTTTTAATCCGCCCCAGCTTTCTGTCTGTTTTAGCTTACCCCCGCATCTTTGCCGCGGCAGTATCCAACATCAGTTTAATGCGGTTCTGCTGGTTGACCTCGCTGGCTCCGGGATCGTAGTCCACAGCCACAATATTGGCGTCAGGGTTTTTCTCTTTAATGGCCCGGATCATCCCTTTGCCTACAATGTGGTTGGGCAGGCATCCAAAGGGCTGGGTACAGACGATATTCTCTACCCCTTCATGGATCAGCTCCACCATTTCTGCGGTAAGCAGCCAGCCCTCCCCCATCTTAACCCCCCTGCTGATATATCCGTCAGCCAGTTTCAGGGTTTCCGAAAAGGGAGAAGGTGCGGCAAAACTCCCCTCCTTCTGGATGGCGCGGATTACCTGTTTCTGTTTCCCCACCAAATAACGGTAAAGGATTTCTGAACCAAGGGAATTTTTCACCGAACCGCCGTATAACTGTTGATCTTCAATCCCATTATACACACAGTACAGCAAGAAAGCCATCAAGCCCGGAACAACCGGCTCGGCTCCCTCGGAAATAAGGAACTTTTCCAGGTTGTTGTTCCCCAAAGGGGAATATTTTACATAAATCTCCCCTACAATGCCAACCCGGATTTTTTTCTCTTTGGAACGCTTTATCATGCCGTAGTCCCGGACAATGGCGGGATAAAGGGCTTTCAGCTTCCCGGCGCACTGGTAATGCTTCCCGTCAAGCACCTTTTTCATCTCGCCAATCCATTTATCTGTCACCCGCTGGGTGTCCCCCTGGCGGAGTTCATAGGGAAGGCACTGGTTATGAAGGCACATAAGCATATCCCCTGCTACAACACAGTGGGCGATATCATAAAGCATGGGAACCGTCACACGGAACCCGGTTCCTCCCCGCAGGGCGGAAAGATTAATCCCTACAACGGGGATATACCCATACCCGCTCTTTACCAAAGCTTTCCTGAGAAGGTAAATATAATTTGAGGCGCGGCATCCCCCGCCGGTCTGGGTAATGAGAAAGGCAATTTTATGAGGGTCGTATCTGCCGCTGTGAAGGGCGTCCATCATCTGCCCAATCACCAGCAGGGCAGGATAGCAGGTGTCATTGTGGACGCTTTTCAGCCCTTCTTCGGCAATCCGGCTTCCCTCGGTGCGGAGCAGTTCGGTTTTATAGCCCTCGTTTTGAAGCACCTTTTCAATCAGTTCAAAGTGTATGGGCAGCATCATAGGAATCAAAATTGTGTGGGTTTCCTTCATTTCCGGGGTAAACTCCGCAACGGGTATGCGGGAAGCTGCTGGGTTGGCGGCAGGTTTCAGGTTCGGCATGGGACTTCCTCCTTCAAAGCGCAGGGGGATTGGATGCGCTGGACTTTTTGGGACTGTTTTTTTGCCTGGATGGAGCGTTCCTCCGCTGCCCCCAACAGGCTGCGGATTCGGATACGCACAGCGCCCAGGTTGTTGATTTCATCAATTTTAAGCTGGGTATATAAACGGCCTTTTTCCTCCAAAATAGCCATAACCTCATCAGTCGTAATTGCGTCAATACCGCAGCCGAAGGAAACAAGCTGCACCAATTCCATGTCGGGCTGGACTGCCACAAAAGCGGCAGCGTTATATAACCGGGTGTGATAAGTCCACTGGTTGAGAACGTCCACCTTCTGGGGGGCGATAAGATGCGCCACACTGTCTTCGGACAGCACTGCAAGCCCAAGCTGGGCAATGAGCTTATCGATGCCATGGTTGATTTCAGGGTCAACATGGTAAGGACGGCCGGAGAGGACAATCATTTTCGCGCCCTTTTCCCGGCAGAAGGCAATGGCCTTTTCCCCTTCCCGGCGGATTTCCTCACCCCAGGCAGCATAAGCGGCATAAGCTGCGTCAGAGGCTTTCCGAACCACAGGCAGACGAAAACGGGCTTTTGGGAACTGTTCCTGAAGGTATTTGCAGATTTTCTTTTCAAAATCCTTTTTCCGGTGGATGCCCACATAAGGGAAAAGGAAACGCACATTTTTCAGTTCCGTCATATTTGCATGGAGCAGTTCAGGATAATAGGCAACCACAGGGCAATTATAATGATTATCGCCCTTCCCCTCGTCAAAATTGTAGGACATACAGGGATAAAAGATGGTTTCCACCCCTTTTTCCAATAAATCCATAATATGCCCGTGCATCAGCTTGGCAGGATAACAGGCAGTATCAGAGGGGATAGAAGTCCGCCCTTTAGAGTACAATTCCAGGGAGGAAATATCAGAAGCCACCACATCAAACCCCAGCTCAGAAAGGAAGGTGTGCCAAAACGGGAGGTTTTCATACATATTCAAGCCCAGGGGAATCCCTATTTTCCCCATAGGGGCGTTGGGATTATGTTGTCCAGCCAGTTTTTTAATCCGTTCCAGTTTAAACTCGTAGAGGTTGGGAAGCTTCTGCTGCCTGCCTCTGCCAAGGGGACGTTCGCAGCGGTTGCCGGAAATAAACCTGCTCCCATCGGAAAAGAAATTGACAGTCAGGTTGCAGTGGTTGGCGCAAAGCCCGCAGACAGAGGGCTTTGCCTGGTGGGAAAAAGCTTCCAGTTCCCCTATGGAAAGCAGGGAGGAACGCTCCTTTCCCATATCCCTTCCATACAAAGCTGCCCCATAAGCGCCCATCAACCCGGCGATAGCAGGCCGGACAACATTCCGTCCAAGTTCCTGTTCAAAGCTTCTCAAAACAGCGTCGTTATAAAAGGTTCCGCCCTGTACAACGATATTTTCCCCAAGTTCACTGGCGGAGTGGGCGCGGATGACCTTATAGATGGCGTTTTTTACCACGCTGATAGACAGCCCCGCAGAGATATCATCCACCCCAGCGCCGTCCTTCTGGGCTTGTTTGACAGAAGAATTCATAAAAACTGTACAGCGGGAGCCTAAATCAGAGGGACGTTTGGCAAACAGCCCAACCTTTGCGAATTTCTCCGCGGTATATCCCATGGAGCGGGCAAAGGTTTCAATAAAGGAACCGCAGCCAGAGGAACAGGCTTCATTTAACATGATAGAATCAATCGAATGGTTGCGGACTTTAAAGCATTTGATATCCTGCCCGCCAATGTCGAGGATAAAATCCACCTTTGGGTTAAAAAAGCGGGCGGCGCGGTAGTGTGCCATGGTTTCCACAATGCCCATATCGGCGTTAAAAGCAGCCCGCATTAAGTCCTCGCCGTAACCAGTGGTAACGCAGGCTTTGATTTCAATAGGGGGGGCGTTTTCCCTGTCCCTCCCGCAGAGGTTACGGATTTTCAGAAGCTGTTCCCGCACAACGTCTACTGGGTTCCCCTGATTGGAGCTGTAAAATTCAAATAAAATCTGTCCCTCCTCGCCGATTAGAACTAGTTTGGTTGTGGTGCTGCCGCAGTCAATGCCCAGATATGCGCCGCCTATGTAGCTTTCAATGGACTGTTTTGGAACAGAAGCCTGTGCATGGCGGTTCTGGAAAGCGGCATAATCTTCTTCGCTGGCAAAGAGGGGCGGAAGGAATTTCCCGCTGACTTCCCCGGCGCTGTTTTCAATTTTTTCCAAAAGGGATTGGAAATCCAACGGTTCCCCGGCGTTTTCGGAACAGACCGCTGCGCCCATGGCAACGGAAAACAGCCCCAGCTCTGGGAACAAGGCATGGTCATCATCTAAGCCCAATGTCTGCTGGAACCTTTGCTGCAAGCCTTTGAAGAAGTGAAGCGGCCCCCCTAAAAAGGCAACCTTCCCTTCAATTTTCCGTCCCTGCGCCAGCCCGGTAATAGTCTGGTTGACCACTGCCTGGAAAATGCTCATGGCAATATCGGATTTATTCGCACCCTGGTTTAACAATGGCTGGATATCCGATTTAGCGAAAACCCCGCAGCGGGAGGCAATGGGGTACATCTTTTTATATTTCAGGCTTAACTCGTCCAAGCCCTGGGGGGTGACTGCCAGAAGGGTTGCCATCTGGTCAATAAATGCGCCTGTTCCGCCTGCACAGGTGCCGTTCATGCGTTCTTCCAGCCCGCCTGTGATGAAGATGATTTTTGCATCCTCACCGCCCAGCTCGACGACTGCATCGGTCCCGGGGAACCAGTGTTTTACTGTTTCGCTGGTAGCGAAAACCTCCTGGACAAAAGGCAGGTTTGCGGCTTTGGCAACCCCCATGCCCGCAGAACCGGATATGGCGGTTTGGACAGATGAATCCCCAACGATTTCCTGAGCTTGGCGCAGAACTTCTGCGGTTTTCGTGCGAACTTGGGAGAAGTGCCGTTCATAATGTTTGAATAAAATGGGGTTATCCGGCCCCGGGCCAAGAACTACTACCTTTACTGTTGTGGAACCTATATCAATCCCTATGCGATATCCCAATTTGATACCTCCAACTCCTGATAAATGCTTACATATACAATATAACATGAGTTCGATAAAGCTAATTTGCGGGGGAAAGCTAAGATGAGTACAAGCTAGGGCGGATTAAAAAGGTTTCGGGTCCAGGGGGCTTTCCTGAAAAGCCCCCTGGTCGCGCCCGCAGGCGCGAAATACCCCAGCTTGCTGGAAGATAGCTTAAACCTCATACCTAACCGTTTCGTCAGTATTCAAAATAAAAAGCCCGCTGGAATTGCTCAGGGGGTGGAATCAGATTGGAACTGGAACCAGCTTCGTTGGGGCAGCCCCATTATGGCGGGCTTCTTCCGCTTCGTCCAACTCCGCAGAGTTGGACAAAACCTCCAAGTTTTCTCTTTCAGCCATCCGGCAAACCAACGGTTTGCCATGATGGCGTACCCAATGCCGAAAACCATAAAATGATTCATCGAACTCACATTAATATAAATAGGTAGATACTGTAATTTTAGAACCTGTTCTATTATAGCATTTGTTTCAAGGTTGGTCTATCTATTTTTTTTACATAAGTGTGTATTTTTCGAGAAGGAAACATAGGAAAATAGCGGAAATAGAGAGAATAAAAAGGCATTTTGACAGTGTATAAGGAATTTTTTGAAGGTGTCACCCCTGCCTGCTAGAAAAAACTTTTCCTTTAACCCTTGACAAAATGCTGCCAAAAACCTATAATAAAATCATGAAGAACCTGAAAATGGCTGTTTCCCCTGACGGTCAGAAATAACCGCGTCAATTGGGTTGGAGGCGGTTATTTCTTTTTATTATGATTGTCGAAAAAGCTGATTACCATAAGCACGAGGCCAATGACCTCAATGATTACAGTTGTGTATTGGAATAATAAATCCCATGTCACCGCATCAGTCATTCGCTTCCCCTCCCTTCCATCTGCAAACCGCAGGCCAGGACAGAAAGGGGACTCTAACAAAAAGGTAAACTCCCCTTTCCTTATTCGTTAAGGGAAGCAGCCGCCTGGCTTGTGCCAAAACCATTTCAGATTCTTCACTGTTTTATAGTGTATCATAAGAGTAATATTTTGTCAATTTCTGTCGAATATTTTTATAGGATAAAAGCCTGTTTGCTCAGATGCAGACAGGCTTTTATTTATTTAACGTAGGTTTTACGAAAAATTTTATGGCTTTCGGCTTTCGGTACGCCATCATCCGCAAACCGTTGGTTTGCTGGATGGCTGCAAGAGGAAACTT
>CAOJXI010000182.1 GCA_948465665.1 uncultured Clostridia bacterium
GGGGCTTTTGAGGAAAGCCCCCTGGACCCGAAACCTTTTTAATCCGCCCCAGCTTTCTGACTGCCTTAGCTTACTCCCGCCACTTTGCTTTTATGTACACGGATTCCCTTTCTTTAACGGTTCATTTCGCTGACAGGGCCGGTACTGTTATGGTTTGCAATAATTTTCGTAATTTCCTTAAAGTCGCTGACAGGCATATCCCCAGGAATTGTATTTTTGACAGCCGCCATAGCATTTCCAAACCGAACGGCCTCCATATAATCCCCAAATTTCAGCAGTCCAAACAAAACGCCGGCCAGGTATGCGTCCCCGCTCCCGATACGGTCAACTACTTCAATTTCGTTGTATCCAGGTTCAGAGTAGAACTTATCCTCGCTGCGGGAATACAGTGTAGAATCCCAGGAATGGCGGGTCGGGCTAAGTACCGTCCTGCGTGTAGAAGCAACAACTTCAATATCGTTGCCTTCGCAGTAGCTGCGCATAATTTCTTCCATTGTTCCGGTTTTCTGCATCATGCGGCGGGAGGTTTCCTCGGAAATAAAGAGGATGTCCAGATAGGGGAGGATTTCATTGATAACGCCCCGCGCGGTATCTTCATCCCAGAGGGTGGCGCGGTAGTTTACGTCAAAGGAAATCTTTACGCCATGAGCCTTAAAGCGTTTAATCATTTCTATGGCAACTTTGCGGATGTTTTCGCTTAAAGCAAGGGTAATACCGCTGACATGGAAAACCTGGGTGCTGGAATAGATGGATTCTGGGATTTCGTCAATATTCAGGGTGTTGATGGTAGAGTTAGCGCGGTCATACACAACAGTGGATTTTCTGGGATGCGCGCCGATTTCGTAGTAATAAACGCCCAAACGCGATTCGCCGCTGCGGTCGAAAACAATGTAATCGTCGCTGACGCCGCTGAACCGAACGCGGTTGACCACAAACTTTCCGATTTCATTGTCGGGAAGTTTGGTGACAATGCCGGTATGCAGACCTAAAAGGGAAACACCAGAAACCACATTCAATTCCGAGCCGCCGACTCTTTTTTCAAAAGCCTCGCATTGGGAGATACGTTCTTTTCCTTCAGGAGAAAGGCGGAGCATTACCTCGCCCAGCCCTAAAACGGAGAATTCTGTATTCTGGTTCAAATTTTTCAGCATAGTATGACCCCCGTTAGATTATTACACCTCGAAACCTGGTAAACCCTCTGTAACCTTTGGCAAAATGCCATAAACAGTCAAAAAGCGTTTCGTGTGCTATATCCATTTTAATCTATTTTCTACCGAACTGCAAGTAGAAAGGAAGAATTTTTTAGTAAACTTCACTGGAAATGGGAAAAGTAAAGCAAGAGGGACAGAACTTTAAAAACGGATTTCCGCCCATTTCCCGGAAGCAAACCGGCGGTATACTAGGCTGAACCGGACACACTGGTCAAGGAGGAAAGCAGACCATGCGCCGATAAGCCCCCAACCCAGCCAATACGCCATAGACCAGGTTAAAGAAGGACGCAAAATAGTGATACTGATAAAGGAAACCATCGCTACATATTTGGTGTCTCCGGCGCCGCGCAGGCATCCGGTAAATACTACCTGTGAAATTTGAACCAGGCAGATGATAACTACAAAAAACATAATCTTCCCGCCAAGTTCCACAATAACAGGATCATCGGAAAACAGCCCGATAATAGGGCGGCGGGCAAGAAGGAAGAAGGTCATCAGCACAATCGAGAAACAGAAAGCAACTCTTTGGCACATTTTTCCGTACAACTGGGACAGATCCGGCCTTTCCCGCCCAAGGTTCTGGCCTACCAGGGAAGTAGCAGCAATGCTCAAACCATCGCCGCAGGAGAATGACAGGTTAATCACGTGCATACAGATTAAATGGGTTGCATAGGGGATTGTCCCCAAACTGGCGATAAGTTTGGAATTAATGAAAAAACCAACCCTGGCACAAGCCTGATCAACCAAAGTACCGGAACCAATATCAGCGATATTTTTCATGGTTTCCTTGTCAAAGCCCCATTTCTGCCGGAGCCTTAGCCGCAGGAACCCGTTGGGCCTTGTTACAGAATAAAGCGCCATGGCAAAGGCTACAAAATTACCAATAGAAGTTGCTAAGGCTGCCCCCGCAATCCCCAGCCGCGGGAATCCTAAATTCCCGCCAATCAGCAGGTAGTTAAATATTACATTTACGATATTGGCGGTCATATTTGTAACCATAGAGATTCGAGTATTGCCTACGCCGCGCTGGGATGCGGTCATTGTTAAACTGAGAGCTGTAAAGACTACCCCAAACAGGATAATCCGCAGATATGTAACCCCCATATCAATAACATCCGGCTGCGCGCCTGCAAACAACAGGATCGGACGTGCAAATGTAAAGCATAACGATGCTAAGACAAGCACCAGGATCAGGCAGACCATTAACGCCTGGGTTAAACAACGGTTTGCACCTTCCTGATCGTTCTGCCCTTTCCTGCGGGCAACTATAGTTGTTACGGCTGCGTTTAGGGAGTTGATAGCCGCCAGAGTAATCATCCGGGGCTGGTCGGTAATGCCTACCGCTGCAATAGCCGTTGGCCCCATGGTACTGACCATCATACTGTCTACAGAAGAAATGATTGATACTAATATCATTTCAGCTACAGCAGGGGCGGCTACTTTTGCAACGGTTTTCAGCGCAGGGATTGTTTTAGGCAGCTCTCCTAAACGCTGGGATTCCGGTACTAATGATGTTGGGGAAAAATAGGATTTCAGTGATAATGCCATGTAATAACCTTCTCCTCTTTGCTGCAATTCACAGTCAAAAACGAAAAAAGGTTTGGGGGTCAAGGGATGCTCCCAAACCTGACAGCTTGAAATGCAAAAAGCAGCAATTATTATCTATGTCCATCATTTTAGTACGGAATCGGGGTTTTTGCAATATCCTGTCATAAACCGGATATTTTCTTTACATATTTTCAGAACAGGTTATAAAAAAGAAACGCTTTCAGCAATTTCCCTTAACTGTTGGGGAGAGATAACGTCCGCATCAAAGAACAGGACAAGGAAATAGGGTTTTCCTGCTAAATCATAAGCAAGCACACAGTCGTGTTCACTCCATGGAGCGTCAGGGGTGTTGCCGGCGTAACCCTCTATCTCGTGGATAAGAGGACGGCAGACAGCACTGCATAAAGTGTCAGTGGAAGAAACCACTTCATAACCGTTTGTATAATCCGCATGGTTGGAAAGGGCGATTGTCGCATAAATCTGCATGGGGAGGTTTTCAGAGCTGGTGTCTACTGATTGTAAATCCTCTGCGCTGTCAGTGGCAAAGGGATAAATGCTCAAACTTCCAACGGCTTCCTTTTGACGGGTGATTAAAAAAGACGAAACTGACGAATCCGTGGTATCTCCTTTGTCAAGAGAAAGGTTGTCCGGCAGGGAAAGCTTTACGGAAAATACTTTGCCGTCGTTTGTAGTAAAATCAATAGATCGTTGTGCTTGAGCGGTTCCTCCTTGGGTTGGATTCAGAGCAAGCCCAATTCCTATTGCCGCTACAACCACAATGGCAAGAATGGAAATCCAAAGCTTGGTTTTTTTATATTGGAGGATTCCCTTAATTCTGCCTTTCACGTTATTTTCCCCCAAGGCAAGGGGCTGCCCGGCGGAAAAGCGGCGCTTGGATGACATTTGTAAAAGAACAGAGGAGTACTCTTTTTTGATATCTGAAAGGGATTTCCCGGAATGGACGCCCACTGTCATCTGGAAAAGAACCCGTTCGTCACAGCTTCTCTCTACATCAGATTCAAACAGATAAAAGGCCAGCCATACAAAAGGGTTTATCCAATGGACACAGGTTAGAATCCAGAAAAAGGGTTTTACAATATGATCGCCCCTGCGCAGGTGGGAAAGTTCATGAGTCAATATGTATTCTGTTTCTTTGGAAGAAAGACCTTTTGGAAGGTAAACGCGCGGATGGAACAATCCGAAAAGGAAAGTAGAATGTGCCCCGGCGGGAAGGTATGAGATGGGAATCGGTATTTCATTTATCTTAACGGATTCCAGGGAACGCAGCCTGCGGGAAAACATCCAGGTCTGAATACCTCTGTAAAGAAGGAGCAGGCACATCCCCGATGCCCATATTACCGCAAAAAAGAGCATCCAGTTCCATTTATCTGACGGATTGGGAGCCGCCGCAGCCAGGACAGGGGACGGGAGTTCATTGCCTGATAAAATATCGCTGCCTGGTTCATTTAGGGAAGCCTGTATGATTTCGGCAGGGGCGGTTAATGCGGAGGGGAACAGGCTGTACAAACTTTGAAAGGAAAAAGGACAGCACAAACGGAAGATAACAACTGCCCAAAGCGGATAAATAATCCTTTTCGGGACGCGGGACAGAAGCAGCCGCACTACAATTACAAACAGGATTGTCCAACCTGCGGAAACTGTCATAGAAAGGATATGTATAAAACTATTTGTCAGCCATTGAGACATTTTTTATTCCCCCTTATACTGGTCAATTATTTTCTGCAATTCTTCAACTTCCTGATCGTTCAATTCCTTTCCCCGTGTAAAGGCTGCAAAGAAACGCGGCAGGGAACCGCCAAAACACTCGGAGATAAACTCCCTGGACTGTAACGCAGCAAATTCTTCTTTCGTTACCAGTGAATGGATCGTTCCGCCTTCGTTGGAAAACAGACCTTTATTTTCCAGCTTTTTCAACATAGTGTAGGTAGTGGTTTTTTTCCACTCCATTTCAGTGCCGCAGAGCCGCACCAGTTCAGAAGACGCTAACGGTTCATGCTTCCAGATGATTTCTGCCAGGCGGCTTTCTGTTTTGGTTAAATTAGTATTTGCCATAAGGTTTCCTCCTTAAATCCGAATGGTCTATAAGTTATAGAATACATGAATTTATTCTATAACTTATAGACCGGTTTGTCAAGGGGGTTTTAATATGACTTTGAGAGATATTCTATGCCAAAATAGTCAAAAGGCTGTTTTACTGATTATATGCTTTTTTACTTATGGGATACAATTCTAATTCCCAATCCTCGAACGGCCTATCAAGACTATAATCAGGTTCAAAGTATTTTCGGATATATTCTGCGGCTCTTCTTTCACAATATTTATAATTTAAAACATTTCCCTCATTATCTAACTCAATATTATTCATAAATATCGAAAATGCCTGCTCCATACAACTGCTGTCTTCATCTAATTCATTTAAATAATTAACCCCCTCCAGGATAGGATATCCTAATGTACCATGTACAAACCAATACGAAAACTGCCTTACTGCACCAGATAAATATTTACTTACTTTCATATAGCAAACCCTCCTATAAATTCAGTATTTGTCAATTTCATTTTAACATATCAAAATGCCTGTTGCAACGGCATTGGCAGAATCAACAGAGTTATCAGCCGTCAACACAAAAGGTATAAGGGACGAAGTTTTCTTAATTTTTAGCTTTCCGGTTTAGGTACGCCATCATCGCAAACCGTTGGTTTGCTGGATGGCTGAAAGCGAAAACCTGGAGGTTTTGTCCAACGTTGGCGACGCTAGTTCAGCAGAGCTGAACTGGGACGAAGCGGAAGAAGCCCGCCATAATGGGGCTGCCTGCCCTAAGCTGGTTCCAATCCCAATCTTATCCTACCCCCGAAGCAATTCCAGCGGGCTTTATTTAAAATACTGACGAAGCGGTTAGTTTTCAGGCTCTTAGGCAAGGTTTGCCTTGGCTTTAAGCCTGCTGGGGTATTTCGCGCCTGCGGGCGCGACC
>CAOJXI010000183.1 GCA_948465665.1 uncultured Clostridia bacterium
GGGCAAAAAATCCGCTCGCTAATCCGCACACGTTGAGATCCTAAACAGGCTCTAATGCTTCGCCCTTTTCAAGTTCCTGGACAATTTCCTCTATTTTTTCCGATATTTCGATAATCTGCTTTGAATAAACATGGCGCTGCCCATAATATCGCAATCTCCGGCATAACTCCTGTATATCCTGAAATCCTTTTTCCATCTTGGGATGGCGTTCAGCAAGGTGAAGTTTGCTTTCATACTCTAATAAAAAACTTTCACCGTGTTTGATGCTGTCCCGTACCCCCTGACGGGTGATCTGTAGAATTTCTGCAATTTCTGCCAGGGAAAGGTCTTCATTATAATATAAATCAATAACATCTCTCTGTTTTTCTGTGAGCAAATTCCCATAGAAGTCCAATAGATATGCTATCCTTAAATTTTTTCCCGAAGACGACATCTGCCGTACCTCTTTCTATTTTCATCCGTAAAGCATTTAACTTTACATTAGGCACTTGACATAGTATAACGGATTCAAGAAAGATTGTCAAGGGATTTTGCTTTACAATTTGGAAAAAGTTTTGGGGTCAAGGTACCTTTCCTGAAAAGATACCCTGACCCCTGCCATTCCTATAACCTGTTCAAGATTTCACGGTATTCTGGATTTTCGGCATACAGAACTGGATTGCCCCTGTTGGGCATTGTTTCGCACATTCCCCACAATTAACACACAAATTCGGGTCAATAGATGCAAGGTTATTCACAACCTTTGCCGCACCATTGGGACAGGATTTCTCGCACTTCTTACAGCCAATACATCCTGCCTTGCAGACTTTCCTGGTATATGCGCCCTTGTCGCAGCTTGAGCAGGCGACAAAAGCCCTTGCAGTTGCGGGAACAATTTCAATTAAATGGTTTGGGCATTGTTTGGCGCACATTCCGCACCCAACACATAAAGTCCTATCTACAACAGCAATATCATCCTGTATAGAAATTGCGCCGTATTGGCAGGCAGCAACGCAGTCCCCATACCCCAAACAGGCATGGCTGCAGCTTCTTCTCCCCTGGTAAAAGGAATTACACGCTAAACAGGTCTTAGGGCCTTCATAGTCCATGACAAATTCAGTGACGTGGGAATTCCCGGAGCAGTGGACAACAGCAACCATTGGCACAACATCGCCGCTCTCAACGCCTAAAATCGCGCCGATTTTTTTAGCGGTTTCTGACCCGCCGGGAACGCATAAATTCACGGCAACGCCTTCAACGGCAGCGGCAGCATACCCATCGCAGCCGGAATACCCGCAGGCGCCGCAGTTTGCCCCTGGCAGAACCTCCCGCACCTGGGAAACCCGTTCGTCCGTTTTTACGGCAAAGAATTTAGAGGCTACCGCAAGGCATACCCCGGAGATACACCCTATAATCAAGACAACAATAATTGGGAAAATGATAGTATTCATGGCAAATCTCCTACCCTCAATATAGATGAAATCAAGCGAACAAGCCTTCTACCACTCCAGAGAATCCCATAAACGCAAGTGAAACAATAGAAGCGGCAATCAAAATACTGGGCAGTCCCTGGAAGGTTTTGGGGATATCGTTGCCTTCTATCCTCTGGCGCACGCCGTTAAACAGCACCATGGCAACCAAAAACCCGATTCCTGCCCCAATCGCATTTACAATGGACTGGGCAAAGTTATAACCTTCGTCAATGTTCAGCACCGTTACACCTAAAACAGCGCAGTTGGTGGTAATCAGCGGCAGATAAATCCCCAAAGTAGAATGAAGGGCAGGGATAAACTTTTTCAAAATAATCTCTACCAGTTGAACGAGGGCGGCAATTACCAAAATAAATACCAGCGTCCGCAGATAGATAAAATTCGGGTAAAGCAGATAGGTATAAATTGGATATGTAACAGCAGTAGCCATTGTCATAACAAAGATAACGGCAACGCTCATCCCCGTGGCAGAATCAAGCTTTTTGGATACCCCCAGGAACGGGCAGATACCCATAAACTTGGAAAGGACAAAGTTATTGACCAAAACCGCGCCAACCAAAATCATTAAAAAGCCTTTCATCGCTTATTCCTCCCCTTTCCCGCCGTTAAACGCGGAACATGCCGCAGCCGCGGGACATCCGGCACAGCCGCTTTCTTTATGGTTCTTCAGGGTGCGGCCCTTTGTAAGCTTGTTCGCCAGCGCAACAACGCATCCAAACACAAAGAACCCCCCAGGAGCCAGGGAAAACAGAGTCATGGAATCAAACAGGTTTGCTGTCAATGTAATTCCAAACCAGGTTCCCATCCCCACGATTTCACGGATAGAACCAATAATCACCAACGCCAGCGTAAAGCCCAGCCCCATCCCAATTCCATCAAAAAGAGAATCCAAAACCTTGTTTTTATTGGCGAACATCTCAGCGCGGCCAAGAATAATACAGTTGACTGTAATCAGGGGCAGGAACACGCCCAATGCGTCATAAAGGGATTGCACATAAGCATGTACTAAAAACTCAACCACTGTTACAAAGGCGGCAATAATGACAATGTAGGCGGGAATCCTGACTTTATCTGGAATAACCCGTTTCAGCAGGGATATTGCCACATTAGACCCCATCAGAACCAGCGTTGCAGCCAGCCCCATGCCCAAACCGTTGACTGCCAGGGTTGTAACCGCCAGGGTAGGGCAGGTGCCAAGCACCAGAACCAAAACCGGGTTTTCCCGGATAATGCCGTTTACAAGTATCTTTAATTTGTTGGACATAGCCTTTTGCCTCCTTCTCTTACTGCCCTTTTACTGTGTCAAATGCTTCATAGGCAGATTGGATTGCCGTGTTTACGCCTCTGGAGGAAACCGTAACGCCGGTAATGTATTCAATCCCGGAAAGGCTGCTGTCTTTGCCCTGGTACTGGCCAAGATGAGCCGCCTCCATTGCGCGGGAACCCAAGCCGGGGGTTTCGGAATTTTCCAGAACTTTCACCCCGACAATTTTACCATCCTGGGAAATGGCGGTCATAACCTTAATGGTTCCGCCAAACCCTTTTGACGTGGTTGTAAAGACATATCCTTCGCCGCCGGAAGTTTTATAAACTTCGGTGCAGTTTTCCAGCCCTTCGGCGGAAAGCTCCTCAAAACCGGACACCCCCGTATATACTTCTGCGCGGGCAGCATCGGCGGCTTTCCGGGTATTTTCTTCAATAATGGGGTTTGTTACCTGGTAGGTACAGACCAGCGCGGCGGCGGCTATGGTGCAGATCAGGGTCAGTATCCCGGCAGGCATTACAAATTCTTTCATGGGATTTCCTTGTTTTTCAACAGTGCTGCTCATTTCTTCTGTACACCTCCAAAGGGAACCTGTCTGGTCAAATTATCAATATGCGGGGTAAGGATATTCATCAGCAGGATTGCAAAAGACACGCCTTCCGCATAAGAACCGTACAGCCGGATAATTACTGTAATCAACCCGCAGCCTATGGCAAAAACCACCTTTCCCTTTTCCGTTACAGGGGAGGTAGTGTAATCGGTTGCCATAAAGATTGCCCCCAGGAAAAGTCCGCCGGACAAAATATGGTACAGCGGGTCAGCTCCCAGCAGGAAGCAAAATACAAAAACTGTCCCTATGTAAACAAGGGGGATAGTAGGGGTGATCACTTTTCGCCATACCAAATATATCCCGCCAATGAGCAGGGTTAAAATACAGGTTTCACCCAATACGCCGCCCTTCATCCCCAGGAACAGGTTCAGGTAAGAGGGAAGATCCGTATTCCCTGCGGCTAACATTCCCAAAGGGGTAGCGCTTGCAACTACTAATCCGCTGCTGGTATTCCAGTCGGTCATATACTTTGCAAAAGAGACAAATAAAACAATACGTCCTACCAAAGCGGGGTTGGCAAAATTCTGCCCAATTCCGCCGAATAACTCTTTTGTTATAACGATGGCGGCAAAACATCCAATGACTGCCATCCAAATCGGAAAGGAAGCAGGAAGGTTCATAGCCAGGAGCACGCCCGTCACGCAGGCGCTGAGATCCCGGATAGTATGCTCGCGCTTTGTTACCATGCAGAACAGGTATTCAAAACCAACGCAGCAGCCCACGCATACCGCAGTTAAAAGGATGGTTCGCGGCCCAAACAGGAACGCAGATGCAATAATCGTTGGCGCAAGGGCAATAAGCACGTCCAGCATTACGCCTGAAGTGGTTGCCCTGTCCTTAATATGGGGCGAAGGCATAACCACCAAATTTTGATGTGTCTGGTTAGACTGGCTGACTTGACTCACTCTCAATCACCTCATTTAGACGAATTTTCCCGCAGGAAGCCTTTTGCCAGGCGGTTTGTAAGAACCAGGTTCCGTTTTGCCGGGCAGACGTAAGAACAGCATCCACATTCCATACACCGTCCCACATACAATGCCTTCAATTTTTCCACATCCCTGGCTTTGTATGCCCTGTCGATAGCTGCCGGCATTAACTGGAAGGGACACGCCCTTACACAGCGCCCGCACCGGATACAGGCTGATTCCGGTATTGCCTTTGTTTCCGCTTTCCCAAAACAGAGGACAGCATTATTGTTTTTAATCAGCGGATAGTTTTCATCAAATATTGTAATCCCCATCATAGGGCCGCCCATAAGCATCTTTTTCGGTTCCTGCTTGTATCCCCCGCAGAACTGGATGATATCTGCAAACCTTGTCCCTAACGGCACACGGATATTTTTGGGGGTTGTTACTGCTGAACCGTCTACCGTGATTCGTTTGGATATCAACGGTATGCCTGTCCGCATATACTGCGCGAGAAATGCAATCGAGGTTCCGTTCATGACAATTACCCCTACATCGGCAGGGATCATTCCATCGCCAACAACCCGCCCGGTCGTTTCATAGATTAATACCTTTTCCGCGCCCTTGGGGTACTGGGAACGCATGGGGAACACCTTTATATAAGGTTTATCCTGGGCTAACACCTGGAGCCTTTGGATCGCTTTGGGTTTATTATCCTCTACACCTATGTATACATTTTGGATTTTCCCTACATATTTCCGAACCAGCTCAATCCCATCAATAATATCGGTTCCATCTTCCATTACATTCCGGTAATCTGAGGTGATATATGGCTCACATTCCGCTATGTTGATTACCAAAGTATCTACCTTTTCCGGCTCCCGCAGGGACAGTTTGATATGGGTTGGAAATCCTGCCCCGCCCAATCCTACCAGGCCGGATGCCCGGACTGCTTTCAGAAAACTGGCGGTATCTGTTACCTCCGGGGGTGCGATGGTTTCCAAAAGCTCCTGTTTATGGTCAGCCTCAATCACTATTGCCTGGGTTCGCGCACCCTGGGGATTGATAAAATCCTCTAATGCTATGACTTTTCCTGATACGCTGGAATAAATCGGTGAGGAGAAGGGATTTTCACAATCTGCTACCAATTGACCTACCTTGACCAGTTCGCCTACCTTGACAACTGGTGTACAGGGTGCCCCCATATGCTGTACACAAGGCAGGTATACCCGGTCAGGTTCCGGCATTGTTTCTGTCACATAATCCTCCGTATTTTTATAGTGATGTACTGCAACGCCTTTTAGAGACCTGATTACATCTTTTGACACGTTTCTGTTCCTCCTATCTTATGCCGTCCACAAAATGTGGATTTGGGCAAAAAATCATATATCTAGCCTAAATAGGCATAGGAATCAAATTTAGAGATAAAGCTAATTTGCGGGGATAAGCTAAGATGAGTACAAGCTAGGGCGGATTAAAAAGGT
>CAOJXI010000184.1 GCA_948465665.1 uncultured Clostridia bacterium
GCCCCATTATGGCGGGCTTCTTCCGCTTCGTCCAACTCCGCAGAGTTGGACAAAACCTCCAAGTTTTCGCTTGCAGCCATCCAGCAAACCAACGGTTTGCGATGATGGCGTACCGAAAGCAGCAAACCATAAAAATCAGGGAGGGAAAACGCTTATGACCGCAGAGCATCAAAAAACATCTGCCAGTACCATAGCGGCAATAGCAACCGGGCTAACCCCAAGCGGGGTAGGAATGATACGTGTCAGCGGGCCGGAGTCATTTCAGATTTCAGATAAAATTTTCCATCCAATTAACGGTGTCCCGCTGTCAAGGCGAAAGGGGTATACCAGTGCATACGGGTATATTTGCAGCAATGGGGAAAAGATTGATGAAGGAATAGCCGCAGTTTATCGCGCCCCATTCAGCTATACCGGAGAGGATGTTGTAGAAATTAGCTGCCATGGCGGAGTGTATTTAATGCAGAAAACCCTTCAGGCTGTCCTTAATCAAGGTGCAAAACCGGCAGGGGCAGGGGAATTTACAAAACGGGCTTTTTTGAATGGTAAAATAAGTTTGGATCAGGCAGAATCGGTAATGGACTTAATACAGGCGGATTCTGACAGTGCCGCAAGAGCAGCCCTTGCAGGAAAAGACGGGGTGTTACAAAGGGAAATTTTATCTGTCCAGGGGGAGTTGGTGGGAATCGCGTCCCATCTGGCTGCATGGATAGATTTTCCTGAAGAAGATGTCGAGGAACTTGCTCCAAATTCCCTGGAACAACAGTTAGAAAAAAATATTTCCAGGCTGAAAAAATTAAGTCAGGGCTATGATACAGGGCGGCTGATACGGGAGGGAATTCCAACGGCAATCGTTGGAAAGCCGAACGTGGGAAAGTCCACGCTTATGAATCTGCTTTCGCGGTATGAAAGAAGCATTGTCACTGATGTTCCTGGAACGACCCGCGATGTTATTGAAGAAAGCGTCCGGGTCGGCGGATATGTTTTAAGGTTAGCCGATACTGCAGGATTGCGTGAAACAACAGATCAGGTGGAATCTATTGGGATTGCCTGGAGCCGTAAAAAAATGGATTCCAGTGAGCTGGTTCTTGCTGTTTTTGATATGTCGCAGCCTCTGGGGGATGAGGACATGGAACTTTTAAATAATCTGGAAGGAAGAACTGCAATCGCTATTTTAAATAAGAACGATGTAGCTCCTATTCATAATATTTTAGATTATGAAAAAAGGATTTCCGGTAAAATTCCATTTGTTATGTCAATGTCTGCCCAAAACGGAGACGGACTTGAAGAATTGGAGCAGATGATTCCCAGTGTTTTGGGGCTTGGACGAATAGATCCTGCTGCCGCTATGTTGGCAAATGAGCGGCAAAGGGATTGTGTAAGCAGTTCTTTAAAGTCGCTTCAGGATGGTTTAGACGCTGTACTTGCTGGGATTACTTTAGACGCGGTTTCTGTTTGTCTTGAGGATGCCATTTCCCCATTAATGGAATTGACAGGGGAGCGGGCTTCAGATGTTGTAATTGACCAGGTGTTTGAAAGATTTTGTGTTGGGAAGTAACTAAATTGTAAGGGGTGGTAATTTTTGGAATATATAGCGGGAAACTATGATGTAGCAATTATTGGGGCAGGACATGCAGGCGTTGAGGCAGCGCTTGCAGCGTCCCGGCTGGAGGCAAGCACAATTCTATTTACTATTTCCCTGGATGGAATCGCCAATATGCCTTGCAACCCTTCTATTGGGGGAACAGCAAAAGGGCATCTTGTCCGGGAGATTGACGCCTTGGGCGGACAGATGGGATTGGCGGCAGATGCTACTTATCTGCAAAGCCGTATGCTTAACCAGGGGAAAGGCCCGGCAGTACACAGCCTGCGCGTACAAAGCGACAGGGTAAAATATCATATTTATATGAAGCATATTCTTGAACAGGCTCCAAACCTTACAGTAAAACAGGCAGAAGTAGTTGAAATCAGGGCAGATAACAACGGGAATGTTTCGCAGGTTGTCACAAGGTTGGAAGCTGTATATTCTGTTAAAACAGTTATTATAGCTACTGGGACATATTTAAAAGGGCGTATTTATGTAGGAGAGGTAAGCTATGAAAGCGGGCCTGACTCTATGCAGGCGGCGACAAAGCTTTCTGACAGTTTGAAAAAGCTAGGTGTTACCCTCCGGCGTTTTAAAACCGGAACGCCTGCCAGGGCGAAACGTTCCACCATTGATTTCAGCCAACTGGGAGTCCAGGAAGGGGACTCTGAAATTGTACCGTTTTCCTTTATGACAGAGGGAGAAATGAAAAACCAGGTGGTATGCCATATTGCATATACAAATGAGGAAACCCATAAGGTAATCCGCGCCAATCTGGATCGCTCGCCAATGTATTCAGGCAAAATTGAAGGGATAGGCCCTCGTTACTGTCCCAGTATAGAGGATAAAGTAGTCCGTTTTTCCGAAAAGCCGCGGCATCAGGCATTTGTAGAACCTATGGGGGCAGATACAGAGGAAATGTATTTGCAGGGGCTTTCTTCATCCCTCCCGTTAGACGTGCAGGAAGCCATGTATCGGACAATAAAAGGTTTTGAACATATTGAATTAATGAGGAACGCATACGCGATTGAATATGATTGCTGCGATCCCCTTGAATTAAAACCCTCCCTGGAATTTAAGGAAATATCTGGATTATATGGGGCAGGGCAGTTTAACGGAACGTCCGGCTATGAGGAAGCGGCAGCACAAGGATTAGTGGCGGGAATTAATGCCGCCCGTCAGACACAGGGAAAGGAAGCGGTTATATTTCCGCGAAGTGGTTCCTATATTGGAACGCTCATAGACGATCTTGTAACAAAGGGATGCAGCGATCCCTATCGAATGATGACTTCCCGAAGTGAATACCGCTTAATTTTGCGCCAGGATAATGCAGACCTGCGGTTGACCCCCATTGGCAGGGAAATTGGTTTAGTTGAGGATGCGAGATGGAACCGCTTTTGTGAGAAAAAGAAGTCTGTGGAACAGGAAATTCAAAGGCTGGGGCGTGTAACAATTTCTCTTTCTGATAAGTTAAACGAAATGCTTGTTTCACGTGAAACATCTCCGGTTGATGCAGGGATAAAAGCCGTTGAACTCTTGCGCCGTCCACAGATAGGTTATCAGGATATTCGACCGTTTGACCCAACAGCGCCAAATTTACCAAAGGCAGTATGGGAGCAGGTTGAAATTGAGATTAAGTATGCAGGATACATTAAGAAGCAGCTTGCCCAGGTGGAACAAATGAAAAAGCTGGAAAGACGTCTTTTACCGTCAAATATTGATTATAAGGATATCGCAGGGTTGCGCCTGGAAGCTCAGGAGAAGCTGAACCGTGTAAAACCCTTGAATCTTGGGCAGGCTTCCAGGATATCAGGAGTAAGCCCGGCGGATGTTTCAGTATTGGTGATATGGCTGGAACAGCACCGTAAAAAACAGCAGCCTATGGAGGGGGAAGCATATGGCAATTAATCAGGAACAGTTAAAAGGATACGCGTCAAAATATAGGATAACATTGGAGGAAAAAATGCTGTCCGATTTTGAAGTATATGGGGAAATGCTGAAAGAATGGAACGGGAAAATAAATTTAACCGCTATCGTTGACGATGAAGGGATTATGGTAAAACACTTTATAGACAGTCTGATTCTTTTGGATGCAGTTCCGATTCCCCATGGGGCGAGAATAGTTGATGTTGGAACAGGGGCAGGATTTCCGGGAGTTCCAATAAAAATTGTCCGACCGGATGTTAATTTAACCCTTATGGACAGCTTAAATAAAAGGTTGGTATTTTTAGATTCATTATGCGAAAGCCTCAACATTTCCGCGGAAAAGGTTCATGGACGTGCAGAGGATATGGGAAGGCAGGGAACACCTTATCGAGAGGCTTTTGATGTAGCAACTGCTCGCGCCGTTACAGATATGAGGGAGCTTTCGGAATATTGTCTGCCCTTACTCAAAAAGGGAGGTATCTTTGCAGCGCTAAAGGGATTTGAAATTGAAGAGGAACTGGAACAGGCTAAAAAGGCGATTTCCGTTTTAGGTGGAAAGATTGAGGGCATAAAAAAATATACCCTTCCAGATGGTGGAAAACGTTCTATTGTTTGTGTAAAAAAGATATCGCAAACCCCAACAAAATATCCCCGCCCATTTGCTAAAATAGCAAAAAGTCCATTAATATAAAAAATTATTTCGGCTGATGGTGTCAAACATCGCGATGGAAAATATTGGAATTTAGGAATACGCTGTGGTACAATAAAAGTACCCCAAGAGGACATGCCTTAAATTAAATTTATGCTGTATTGAAAGGGAAGTATCCAGCGTAAAATATACAGTTCTGCGAATCCTTAAAGTATGATTACTTTTATTGACATAATATATCTGTAGCTATAGCAAATTTTAAAAAAACGGGTTGAAGGGTATTTATAACTTTTTCAGCCCTAAATACCAATCATTATGATGATTTTTATGTGATCGCAGATAGGCTTTTTCCACTGGATACGCAATAAAAGTGTTTATTTCCCAATAGTGGGTTTTCTCTTTCAACAAGTGGAAAGGTGGTTGCAATGAGTGTCTTTACAAAAGCCAAAGCTGTGAATAAAGTCTGTTTAATACCAGTTGACTGTATCCGCCCAAATCCCAATCAGCCTCGAAAGGTTTTCCACGAGTCGGAACTGCAATCTTTGGCGGAGAGTATTTCAGCCAATGGGCTGTTACAGCCTGTTTCTCTGCGAAAGGAGAATGACAATTTATACTTATTAATCGCAGGGGAAAGACGCTTTATGGCTTGCAAAAAGATAGGCATGAAGACGATCCCCTCTATTATATGTAATGTCTCTGCTGATGACGCGGCGGTTTTGGCGCTAATTGAAAATATTCAAAGAAGCGATCTAAACTGTTTTGAAGAAGCTATAGCAATTCAATCCCTAATTCAGCAAATGGGAATTACCCAGGAACAGGCTGCAAGGAGGCTTGGAAAGTCCCAGTCTTCCGTTGCAAATAAGCTTCGTCTCCTTCGCCTGCCGGATTCAGTTCAGGCAAAGCTTCTTGATGCAGGTTTAACGGAAAGACATGCAAGGTCATTACTGCGCTTACCTGAAAACCAAATGGAGGAAGCTGCGGACTATATTGTTTTATCTATGTTAAACGTTGCCCAGACAGAGGAGTTTATAGATGAGATTGTATTGAGAAACCAGATGGCTAAGGAAGGTTTGGGACAGGTTTCAGAAGTGGTTGCGGAAAGGTCTGTTCCAGAAGTCGCTGCTGTATCTGAGGAAGCAGAAAAACCTCCTGTAAAGAAAAATGGCAGGAAATTATTAGTCGTGAAGGATTTAAGGATTTTTACCAATACCATATCAAGGGCGATTGAAATGATGAAACAAGCGGGGATTCAGGCTTGTTCCCAGAAAAGGGAAGAAGAAGAATTTATAGAATATGTAGTACGAATTCCAAAAGAATCAGCCTATCGCAAAAAAACGTCGTAGCATTTTTAGTGTGGGTTCGATGAAAACTCCCTCTAAACTGTAAGATTTCCGTGTTTAGGTACACCATCATGGCAAACCGTTGGTTTGCTGGATGGCTGCAAGCGAAAACTTGGAGGTTTTGTCCAACTCTGGCGGGCTGAGTTCAGCAGAGCTGAACTCGGACGAAGAGGAAGAAGCCCGCCATAATGGGGCTGCCCGCCCGAAGCTGGTACCAATCCCAATC
>CAOJXI010000185.1 GCA_948465665.1 uncultured Clostridia bacterium
AGCTGGTACCAATCCCAATCTTATTCCACGCCCTGAGCAATACCAGCGGGCTTTTTATTTTGAATACTGACGAAACGGTTAGTTATCAGGCTCTTAGGTAAGGCTTGCCTTGGCTTTAAGCCTGCTGGGGTATTTCGCGCCTGGCGGGTTCAGTTCAGCGCGCTGAACTGGCGACCAGGGGGCTTTTTAGGAGTGCAGCTCCGCTGCACAACCCCCTGGATCCGAAACCTTTTTAATCCGCCCCAGCTTGTACTTATCTTAGCTTTCCCCCGCAAATTAGCTTTATCGAAATATTGGAGTTAGAGCAAACAAAAAGTTTTTTTGAATTGCTGTCTAATTGATTGCGTTTTTCGGCTAAAAAAGTTATAATATTTCTCAATAGCCCACAAAAGGACATTTTAAAAATCCTAAAAATTGTTAAACAACAATACAGGAAGAAAATGTCTATTATTGGAAACCCGCAAAAGAAGAATGAATCCAGATCAAAAGTCAGATACTATAGCCAAACCAATAAAAAGGGAGAGGTTATAGATGAATGTAGGACTTGGGTTAGCAAACATAACCTGTGAATTTGAATCTATTGATCAGGCAGATTTAAGCATAGGAAGATTAACAAAGGAGACAGGCGGCGTGCGGGGGATTACAGTACGCAGGAGGCAAATCCCGGTTGGCAGTCATAAAAGGATACTTGCAGCGGTAAACCCTGAAACAGATAATTCCCCGGCGTATCTGATGGCAGCGAATTCCCCCAGCTTATTTTCGGTATTGCAGGAGCCGGAGAGCAGGACGGAGCCAGAGGAGATACGAAGCGTAACAGCCGAAATAACCTGTAACCGGAAAAATGCCAAGGATGTAGCATCTCGCCTAACGAGCCTGGGGGCAACCCATATTCACATTAGATAGTAGAAATCACAGGAAATATAACAGGAAAAAGGAATGGGAACGCTAAAAACCGCATAGAGATAAGATATCCAAAAAATCGGAGGAAACCAGCCGGGGAAAAGGGTAAAGGAGAAAAGCAGGAAAGGATTGATATAGTATATGAGCGAATATAAACCGGAAGGAAGCCTGATGGATACGCCAGAAAATCGGGCGGCTTTGAAAAGCCTGAGTGCATTAACAGAAGCAATGCAGGCGAAAAAGATATTGGAAGCGCGCGCAGTTGTATGCGACAGCGAGCATAACCTGCATGTTGCATTAAATGGGGGAGTAAAAGGAATTATCCCCAGGGTAGAGGGCGCGATAGGGATAGCAGACGGCAGTACACGGGATATAGCAATTATATCCCGTGTAAATAAACCGGTATGTTTTAGGGTGATGGGAATAGAACGTGGAGAAAATGGGGAAACAGTAGCAACTTTATCGCGCCGCGCCGTTCAGGAACAGTGCATGGAGGAATATGTTTCAAAGCTTCAGCCAGGTGATGTAATAGATGGAAGAATTACACACCTGGAAACATTTGGAAGCTTTGTAGATATTGGCTGTGGGATATGTTCTTTGATTCCGATTGATGTTATTTCAGTATCAAGGATTTCACACCCGGAAGACAGGTTTAGAACTGGACAGTATATCCGGGCGGTGGTGCAGGCAGCAGACGGCAAGCGGGTCACGTTAAGCCATCGGGAGCTTTTAGGGACTTGGGAAGAAAATGCAGCGTTATTCCAGAATGGGGAGACTGTAGCGGGAATTGTCCGTTCTGTGGAAGAATATGGAATATTTGTAGAACTGACCCCCAATTTAGCAGGATTGGCGGAACCGCGGGAAGGCGTTACGCCCGGACAACAGGCAAGCGTTTACATAAAGAGCCTGATTCCTGAACGAATGAAGGTTAAGCTGATTATGGTAGACGCTTTTGATGCAGATTATCAGCAGCCATCGCTGAGGTACTTTTTCCAGGGGGATCATATGGATCGCTGGGTGTATTCGCCAAGCGTATCACATCGTAAAATTGAAACAGTATTTACTCAAAAGGAAAATGAACCCCCTTCTTCTTTGGAGGACTAACCAATGTATAAGAAAAACGCTGTGCAGGATATTTTAATATCTTACACGGCGTTTTTCCTATTTTAAAACCATGACATGGGGAATAATGAATTATTGGAGAGGCTCAAAGTATGCCTGCGGATAACTGCAAACAGGGCAGGTCTGGGGAGCGGATTCTCCTGCATATACATACCCACAGTTCATACAAATCCATTGAATAGACTGCTGCTTTTGGAATACCTTTTTCTGGTTTATTTCATCCAGATATTTTTGATATCTTCCATCATGGCGCTTTTCCACGCTGCCAACCAATTCAAAGCGCCGGGCAATTTCATCAAAGCCTTCCTCTTTTGCAATTTTGGCATACTCTGCATACATGGAAGTCCATTCAAAATGTTCTCCCTGCTGCGCGTCAGAGAGGTTTGAAGCAGTATCCTTTAAATTCCCTCCATGAATATAGCGCAGCCATATGGCTGCATGGGCTTGTTCGTTTAATGATGTTTCCTGAAAAATTTTGGCAATCCCCTGATAACCTTCCTGTTTCGCCTTTTCTGAGAAAATCCGGTATTTTACCATTGCCTGGGACTCGCCTGCAAAGGCTGAATACAGATTGGCTTCGGTTCGGCTTCCCTTTAATTCCATTGAACACTACTTCCTTTCATTTAGATGAGTTATCTATTATCTATCCAACGCCATTCGGCCCGGAAGATTCTATAGAAAACGACATTAATGTCGTCTGCTATTGCTGGACTGTACCAAAATAGGTTTGAGTTTGTTCAAGAAACCGCTGGGAAAGATGGTATTCCCTGGTATTTGGCCATCCTCCGTCTAATGGAAGCTGGAGGGCTGGCCCCTCCTTACGGTTGGCAAGGTATGCCGCGGACGCCTTCCTGGTTTCAAAATCCTTATAGGTGATGTCGGTATCTATATAATTGATAATGCGTTTAAATAGATTGTCTACTGAGGGGGACAATGCCAATTCTAATTTATCGTTTACAATTTTTACTGCCAGTTCCGCTGTAATTTCTGAACGTGTGGTCTCTCCTCCAGCATAATTAGGATAGGTGATGATATCAATTGCCTTTTGTCCGTCTACAAGCTGCAATCCTTGGGTAAGACGGATGGTTCTCTCTACATCTTGATAATTCAAGGCATATCGAAGTGAATATTGTACAGAGCCAATCCATTGCGCCGCCTGCTGGAATCCCTTAAGGTCTATAACGACATACCGGTCAATTGGAATTCCCAGGGTATGCGATAGGGATTTGACTGCCAAAGAACGTCCCCCATAACGATAGGTTTCCCAAAGTGGGGAAGGGGTTTGGTCGCCTTCCGGCTTTGTCACCATGGTTTGGGGAGGCAGTGATACAACTGGAATCCGTTCGTTAATTGGGTCGAAACGTGCTAGAAGATACGTATAAGAAGCGCTTTCCTCATCTTTAACGCCCATAAAAAGAACTGTTAAACAATCTGATTCCTTAGCTGGAGATACACCGGGGCTGCTTTCAGACATAGGATATGGAACATCTGCTAACCCCTGAACCGGTTCCGCATTTCCAAGAAAAATATTTTTCCCGCTACGGATGATAAAAACACCGATAGAACACAACGCCAGAAGGGAGAGCGAAAAGGATAAAAGAAAGCTGCGGCGGTAAATTTGTTCGGTTGTTTTTTTTCGCTTTCGTTTCATAGAATTCCCCTTTCTTAGCCTATTTTGGGAAGTTTGGAATTTTTTATACAATTATTAAGCCAAAACTATTTTACTCAGATGTATGTTACACAGTAAGAGGTTAAGCCGAAGGCCAAACATAGGCGGCTCTTTAGCGGCGCAAAGCCGGCTTCCAATCTTATAATAAGTTTTTATCCATATTGACTTGCGTAACTATCAATGCTATACTGAATATAAGCAAAGCTATAAATTTTTGAATGACAGAAAGGAATGTTCCAAAATGAAAAGGGTTCTTTCCATCATGGCATGTCTTATTGTGATGGTGTCTGCTGCCCCGGCTGTAGCTGCGCATGGTTGCGGACATGGACATGGATACGGAAGACAGCATTATTATCAGCCGTCTGCTTCCTGTTCCCATAGTTGGTGCAGCGGGTGGACAACATCTAATTCTTATTATGAATTTCCCGACGCTCAGTCTACAAATACTTCTTGCTGCTGGTTAGTTGAGAACCAAACTTCTATCTGCAATTCCTGCGGCCAAACATTGACCAGAACTGTCCGGCAGGAGCAGAATCATCAATGGTGCCTGGATGAAAATGGAAATTATTCCTGCACCTATTGCACCCCCCATTTTGCAGAAGGCCATGTTCATTCTTCTTGTGGATGGTAACGTCTATTTTTCCTGAAAATAAAAATCCCCCTTTGGAAAAAGGGGGATTTTTATTAAAATGTATATTATTTTTCGGAAGGGAGCAGACACTATGAATCAACAGCAGACCCTTGACCGGCTGGCAAAGTATATTGACAGCCTTATGGAGAACAGCAGCGCAGAAAATCCCGCTTGGAATATGGAGCGGGTGCGGGGCGGCAATAAGCCGAATCATTGGAATTACGTAGATGGTTGTATGATTACCGCACTGCTTGCACTATACGATATTAAAAAGGATAAAAAATATTTGGATTTCTGTGATGCTTTTATGGGGTTCTTTGTGCAGGAGGACGGAACAATTCATACATATTCTCCTGACAACTTTAATTTGGACAACATTGCCCCTGGCCGTACTCTCTTTACCTTATACAAATTGACCGGAAAAGAAAAATACCGCCGAGCCCTGGATACCATCCGCAGCCAGTTAGATAAACATCCCCGCACAGCAGACAATAGTTTTTGGCATAAAGATATTTATACCCAACAGGTATGGTTGGATGGGCTATTTATGGCACAGCCTTTTTATATGCAATACGAAGCTGAATATAACAACTGCAAGGGATGCGAAGATTCTTATCATCAGTTCCTGATTGTAGAAAAAAGGATGAAGGACCCACAAACAGGGTTGTATTTCCATGGGTATGATTCTACAAAGAGTATTTTCTGGGCAGATCCTGAAACCGGGTTGTCTAAAAACTTCTGGCTTCGCGCTATTGGATGGTTTACTTTGGCCTTAACAGATACAATGGAACGTATGCCGGAAACCATGCAGACGGAAAAGAAGGAATTACAACGGATTTTGAAGGATTTGATAGATGCGTTGATTCCCTGGCAGCATGAATGTGGGATGTTCTATCAGGTTGTCAACCGCCCGGATGCTGAAGGCAATTATTTGGAAACCAGCGGTACAATGCTGATTGCCTGCGGGATTTTAAAGGGTGTCCGGCTTGGACTTTTGCCAGAAGAATATCGTAAATATGGGGAGAAAGCGTTTTATGGGACGGCTGACCGGTATTTGACCAGTTCCGAAGACGGAGAGTTAAAATTGGGCGGGATATGCCTGGTTGCTGGTTTAGGCGGTGGAAATTCCACTAGGCGCGATGGGACTTTAGAGTATTATTTGAGCGAGCCTGTTGTTGAAAATGAAGCAAAGGGCGTTGCCCCTATGTTGATGGCATATACTGAGTTGATTCGGTAAATAGGTTTTAAGGAGGGAATCAGAAAAGGCTTTCTGGTTCCCTTCTAGCTGTGTTAGGTAAAGCTAATTTGCGGGAGAAAGCTAAGATGGGTACAAGCTGGGGCGGATTAAAAAGGTTTCGGGTCCAGGGGGCTTTCCTCAAAAG
>CAOJXI010000186.1 GCA_948465665.1 uncultured Clostridia bacterium
AATTTCAATTTATCATAAAGGCGGGCAATTCTTGGATTAGGAATTGCCCGCCCTTTTTTAGCTTACTGTATTGTAAGCTGAAATTCATCTAATTGTAAGGTAAAAACAGTAAAGTAGGCTTATCAGAATGGATGTGGAACAATAAAGAAAATATTACTTGTTTGTCGGTAAATTGTTTTTTCTCCTATAATACTATATGTATTGGGATTATAGGAACCCAAAGGGATAATAAGCACAAGTAATCTGGCGGATAGAGTTTTAACCCTATTCGGTTGTATTATCCTCTGTTTCTCTTTCATGTCGGCTAAGCATCTGCTCTGCCATGCAGTTCAGGGTTTTCATCAGAAACGCCCTTTCATCTTCCGTGCAGGCCGCGAACTTGCACAGTAGCTGCTTTGTCTGCTGTTCCAGTAGCGGCATATCAGGATAAAACAAAACATCGGCCGACAAGCCAAGCCAACGGGCAGAGCCGTATTCCACACCTTTGCGGTATTTCTTTGCGTTCTTGCCTTTGACATAGACAATCAGCCGGATAAGTACCGCGCCTAAAATTCCTATCAGTAAATCCATAGGGGCAAGGCTCGGAAGCGGGTTTGCAAAGGCAGCGGAAAAGCCCTCCCCAAGCGACAGCACCTTGCCGGACAGGTCAGCCCCCGGCGCAAGGTGTACCGCCTGCCCGACTTTATCAAAGAGATACACAAAGAGCAGATAGGGAATGTTGGGAAGCAGCAGCTTTTTCCAGTTGATAGCGTTCATCTTGCAATCCCCCTGTCTTTGTTTTTTACTTTGTCCCGCTGTGCGTTCAGAGCCGCCGCCTTTTCTTTGAGGGAAACAATCAGTTTGCGGATAGAGGGATTTTGTTCCTGCGTCAGCTTCTTTGCGGAAAACTCCTTGAAAGCTGCGGTCAGTGCGTCCGCGTCCCGTCCCTTGAAAAACACCAAATAGCGGGGCGGGGTTTCGGTGCTGTCTTTCTTTAAGGCAAAGTCAATCCCGTATTTTTTCGCCGTACTCTCAAAGGCTTTGATATTGTCCTTTGTGATCTCAATGTTGGAAACGCCCGCGTTCTGCTTCATAAGCTGCTTTAGAGTCTGCTTTCCATGCGGGATTTTCTGTTTGTCATGCTGCTTTTTCATCTGTGCAAGCAGGGCTTTCATAGCCTTTTGGAGCTGCTGCGCCGTCAGCTTTCCGGTCTTGATGTAAAGGGCTATGGTCTTTTCGTTGGTTTCCTCCTGCAATGGGTTTCCTCCTTTCTTGTTCTATGGTGGTATGCCCGCCGCCGGGAAGTGGGGCGGGCATGAAAAAAAGAGCGTCCGTTTTCACGACGCCCTGTTAAATCCGTACCCGCAGCCCGGAAAGGTCTGCCGCCCGAATACCCACAAGATACCAGTTGTCCCCATACTCCATACGGGTAGGCTTCCATTTGCCCCGCACAAAGACCTCCATGCAGTCGCCGCAATGCAAGCCCCCGTAATAGTCGTTTACGTCAAAGCGAATGTCGTAGCGGTCAGCGGTTTCATCAAAAATCAAAGCTCCTATTTTCTGTGTCATTATAAAATCCTCCTTTGGGTTGGTTTACAGGCTTTCGCCCTCGTTGCAGGTGTAATCGGGTATGCCCCTGCTTCTTGCCGACTGGATAGTGTGCCCGCCGTACATATCGTGAGATACAAGGGACGTGTAATAGCTGCCAATCGTAGACGGGGCATTGAAAAGGGCAGCTTTCATGTACTGCTTGATGTTGCGGATTTTGGTGGTGTTTTCCTGCATACAGTCCAGTACAAAACGGATATGTTCGCTGTTCAGTTTCATAAATTTTGCTTTTACAAGCTCTGCCGGGTGGTCGTCCCCGGCGATACGGATTGTTCTTCGTTTTGTGCAGACGGTTTCAAGAATAAGGGCAAGGATTTCCTCTATCCTGTCCCGGTCAAGGTATCTGTCCTGTATCAGATAGTCGTACTCGATATTGTCCTTGATGATTTCCTCATACACGCTATATGCGTCTGCCGTTTCCTTTCGCTTCCGTTCCGGCGGCTGTGCCGCGTTCTCTAAGGGAGAGGGACTTAGGGAATGGAATGGGTACTTGATATATCTGTATTTAATTTTTCTTTTGTTGGTAAGTTAGTCTTTAATAGTTCTTTATTTAATTGCGTTGGATTTTCCGACGTCGGGTTATCCGGTGTCGGATTTTCCAATATCGGCTTATCCGCTGTTGGATTTTCCAATACCGGACAATCCAATGCCGGGGGCTGTGGCTGTTCGTAAATGGTGTACTCGATAGCGGTCATTTTGCCTTTCTCGTCGCGTCCCTGCCGCCTTGTGATATATCCGGCTTTTTCAAGCTCCCATACGGCGGTGCGGATAGCGTCGATACTTTCCCGGTTGATAAGGGACAGCCCTGCAAGGGTGTAGTCCCAATCTTCGGGAAGTGAGAGCATTTGCGATAACAAGCCCTTTGCCTTTAGGGAAAGTTCCTTGTTGCGTAAATGGTGGTTGCTCATAACCGTATAACCTTTGTTCTTTTCCACGCGGAAAACTGCCATAGCTTCATCACTCCTTTGGTTGGATTTGTTACGCAGTAGAAACGCGGTTTTGAGGGAAAAGGTATCAACCCTTGTCTTTCTTATTTCCGCGCTCTAAGAGCCGCATAAATCAAGGCTTTGTTTGCCCTTACTGCGTAACATGAGGGCATAAAAAAAGCAGCGTTCCTGTTCTCCTGTGTAGGAGTGAGAAACGCCGCCTTATAGGTGGTGCTTATTTTATTTTTTCTTTTCGACGTGCCGCGTAAAGTGGTGCAGCGGTCTATCCGGCAACTTCGCAGGTGCTTTTGCATATCAAGGCTCAATTCGTTAAAAGTAGTAAATGAGTAGTAAAATCAATCTGCAAACCTGCGAATATGCCTGTAAATCAAGCGTTTTTCAAGACAATCAACTAATTTCCTATAAACTATAAAACGATTCCATATTCATTTTAACACAAAATGGGATATTTTACTAGGGAATTTGATAAATCTGGTATATAATGTATAATAAAAACTCCCGGTTTTGCCGAGAGCTTTTATTAGTTTGTAGAAAAATGGTTTACTTGGTGTTATCGGCAAAGGTGACATTGTTTTCCTTAGCGAATTTTTCAAGTTCCTGCTTGTACTGATCAAAAAATTCTTTATTTTTGCCTTTGGTATAAACGACAGGCTGCGCACGCTTCGAGGTAGTTATTGTAATTTTTTCCGACTGCTGCGGGATTACAAATAACATACGTTCAGTACATTTATCAAACTGGATACGGGTAATAACGCTGCTGGCCAGGTGTACATCCTCCACTTTCTTTTTCCCGGGAATTAATAACGTCAATTCGCTCTTGTCTAAATAGATGCGACGATTTGCCATGTTGTTACACACTCCTTAAAATGTCTGTTTTAGCCTATGTACTTATGCAGTAATAGATTAATAGCAATCCTCAATGAAATTGTCCAAAAAAGGGTTGAAAAGCCTTGTGCATATGGGATTTTCAGCCTATTTTGTGGGTAACAGTTTCGAGGATTTCTATAGGACTAATTTCTTAGAATTATAGTCCAAAATTCTTCCCTTGTAAAGAGAAAGATGAAAAAGAATTATTTTAGGCTGTATACGACATTCAGTTCAAGTTAAAAATTTCTATGCTATGTCAGTTGTAATAAAATTTTAAATTTTTTCACAAAAACTATTGTAAATTATGCTAAAAGATGGTATACTGTAATCGAACCAAAAAATGATGGATGTATGGTTCATGATTCACGAAACAAAGGGGTTGACAACATGAAGATTACCATTACCGGAAGAAAAACGGGGATTCGGGACTCTTTTAAAGAAAGGGTCGAAAAAAAGCTCAAGAAATTAGATCGGTTTTTTGACGAGGATGCCCGTGTAGTAGTAACTGTCACCAGCGAACAGGGCAGGGAAACAGTGGAGGTTGCTATTACCGCAGACGGGATGTTCTGCCGGGCGGAAAAAACTGCCCCAGACCGTGCGGAAGCCTTGGATGTGTGTGTTGACGCTTTGTTCCGTCAGATTGTCCGCAATAAGAAAAAACTTTCCCGCCGCCTGCGGAAAGACGCATTTAAACAGCCTTTGGAAGCAGAAAGCACAGATGCTTCACTGGAGCAGGAGCTTGAGGAAGAAGAATATGACTTGGTACGTGTAAAACGTTTTCCGGTCAAGCCTATGGATGTCCAGGAAGCTATTTTGGAAATGAATATGACCAGCCATAATTTCTATGTTTTCCGCAACGCTGAAGATGGCGAAATTAATGTAGTTTATCGTCGTGCTGGTGGTGGATATGGACTGATTGAACCCCAAGAGTAAAGTTGTTTCTTCTTGTCATAATCCTCCTATTGTGTACAAGCCTTTTCATATATCATCCCTATCCCTTATCCTTTAGGGAGAGGCCAGACCTTTGGTCTGGCCTCTTTCTATTTCATGGTAGCTTTCTAAAATACTTCATGTTATAATTGGGAAAGCATCCTATCATAATATTATATGAGTTTGACACTATAGGGGGAAACACAATTGAACCAGGCAAATAAAAAGAAGCTTCTGCTTCTCACAACAGGCGGGACGATAGCCAGCGGCCCTACTGAGGAAGGATTAGCGCCTGTTTTAAACGGAGGCGGGCTTTTAAGCCTTCTTGGGCCGGCGGTTAATGATTATTCAATTACTATTCGCGATATTCTCAGCCTGGACAGCTCTAATATCCAGCCAGAGGAATGGAAATTGATTGCCCGCAGCACTGCATCAGCATTTTCTTCCCAAGAGGGGTATGACGGGGTTGTGATTACCCATGGAACAGATACAATGGCTTATACTGCTTCTATCCTTTCCTTCATGCTCCGCAACCCGCCGATCCCTGTGGTTATTACCGGTTCCCAGCTTCCAATTTTCCATCCCCTGACAGATGCGCTTGAAAACCTTCGGACTGCCTTCGCCATGGCTGCCAGCGGGACAAGGGGTGTCTTTGTGGCATTTAACCGGAAAGTTATTTTGGGAACCAGGGCTGTTAAGGTTCGTACAACTGGCTTTGATGCCTTTGAAAGCGTTAATTCTCCATGCGCGGCATGGGTAGATGGGACTGGCTTGAGAGTAAACCATGATGTTATCCCTTTGATATCTGAGCCGTTTTCTTTAGAAGATCATATTTGTGGAAGTGTATTCCTGCTTAAGCTTACCCCTGGGTTAAATCCCGGAATTTTTGATATGCTGGGTAAGATGAATTATCGCGGGATAGTGATTGAAGCTTTTGGATTAGGCGGGCTGCATTTTATACGGAGGGATTTAATTTCTAAACTGCAAATGACTTCTGAATTGGGGATTACAGTTGTGGTATGCAGCCAGTGCCTTTATGAACGGAGTGATTTTTCGATTTATCAGGCTGGGCAGAAAGCTTTAAAACAAGGGGTTTTACAGGGCTTTGATATGACTACAGAAGCCGCCGTTACAAAATTAATGTGGGTGCTGGGGAAAACAGAAGATTTGCAGGAGGTTCGCCGCCTGTTCAGCCAAAGCCTTTTTGGAGAGGTCGTTATTTAATATGAGTTTGATCAAGCTGATTTGCGGGAGTAAGCTAAGTTGAGTACAAGCTGGGGCGGATTAAAAAGGTTTCGGGTCC
>CAOJXI010000187.1 GCA_948465665.1 uncultured Clostridia bacterium
TGGACAAAACCTCCAAGTTTTCGCTTTCAGCCATCCAGCAAACCAACGGTTTGCGATGATGGCGTACCTAAGACCGAAAGCCTTAAATTTCGCCGAACTCACATTATTTATAAAAGCTGATATACAGATATAAAACAAAGACAGGTACAGCCTAAAGCAGATTAAAAGGTTTGAAGGTTCAGGGGAACGAAATATCGCCTGAACCTTCAAACCTTCTATATAGAGTAAGGGAGATAGAATCATGATAAACTGGCTTATCCATAAATTCATAAAAGACTGTGATAACCTTAAAAATCCCTCTGTACACACAGCCTACGGTAAACTTTCCAGTACAGTGGGCATCTGCTGCAATTTTGTTTTGTTCCTTGGTAAAATGGCGATTGGGTTTCTCACAGGATCGGTTTCCATCACAGCGGACGCAGTTAATAACCTGTCGGATGCTTCCTCCAGCATCATCAGCCTGCTTGGATTCAAAATGGCAAGTAAGCCGGCAGATTCCGAGCATCCCTATGGACATGGAAGGTATGAATATCTGTCTGGCTTGATGGTTTCAGTGCTGATTATGGTTATTGGCATAAACCTTCTGCAAAGCAGTTTTCAAAAATTACTGCACCCTACCCCGGTAGAATTCACCTGGATATCTGTGCTGGTTCTGCTTTTATCTATTCTGGTAAAACTATGGATGGCACGCTTTAATAAGCGGATTGGAAACCTTATCCAGTCCCAAACCCTTCTTGCAACCGCAGCAGACAGCCGCAACGACGTTATTTCCACAGCAGCAGTTTTAACAGCGGCTGTCATTTCACACTTTGCAAAAATTGAACTGGATGGCTGGATGGGCTTTGGAGTGGCTTGTTTTATTTTGTATAGCGGATTTGGGCTGATAAAGGACACTTTAAACCCCCTATTGGGGGGAGCGCCCAACCCTGCCCTAGTGGAACAGGTGAAGGAAAAAATTTTGGAGTATCCCGGCGTCCTTGGAACCCATGACCTTATGATACATGATTATGGCCCTGGGCGGCAGTTTGCAAGTGTCCATGTTGAAATGGCGGCAGAAGCGGATGTCCTGGAAAGCCATGATGTGATAGACAATATAGAAAGGGATTTTCTCCGTCAGCTTGGATTGCATTTAATTGTACATTATGACCCGATTGTCACAGAAAGTTCCGCAGCAAATGATATCCGTATGTGGATTTCCGAACATGTCCAGCAAATCAACCCCCAATTTAGTATTCATGACCTTAGAATAGTACCAGGGGTGACACATACAAACGTAATTTTCGACTGTGTTGTTCCAATGGACTGCAACATAAAGGAAGCGGAACTGAAAGAACAGATTAATAGGATGGTATCCGAGTCCTACCCAGGCTATTGCTGTGTGATCACGATAGATAGAAACTATGCCGCCTTTCCCCATTAATGATTCTCTGGAATAAAATATTATAGCGTGCATGAAATTTGCCAGAAAACATTTCATCTTTTGTCTTATTGTGTTATAATAGGTATGGTCTACAGCCGTTTATCTTAACTGTCTGCCAGCCTTAGAGCCTGTTTAGGATCTCAAATTAGGGTTCAGCAGTGACGGCGCAGCCTATTCCCCACCCTCTTAATGAAACAGTATCGAGAGCGAGGTATCTGAAATGATGGATCATACAAACATCCAGCCTATGGACACTCAGGAAGAAATTCATTACCCTTCTATTATTTTTAAGGTTTCCAACACACTATATTGTATTAATAGCAAATATGTCGATAGTATCCTTTCACTCCCTGAATATGAAAAGGTTCCCAATGCGCCGGAAAATATAGTCGGGGTATTTTCATACCGCGGGAAAATGATTCAGATTTTAGACCTGCGTACCATGCTGGGGAAGATTTCCCTTAAAAATGAATGTAATACCTTTCAACAGATGATTGACGCGCGAAAACAGGATCATATTAACTGGGTGAACGAGCTGGAACGTACCATCCGTTCTGGAGAATCTTTTACCCTAACAAATGATCCCCATAAGTGCGCATTAGGAAAATGGTACGATCATTTTACCTGCGATGATAAGACGATTATGTTTTATCTGAAAAAAATGGAGGAGCCCCATCGGCTGCTTCATGCGACCATTGATGAAATTGAACGCAGCAAAAGCATTTTGGATGAAAATAAAAGGGCTAAAGTACAAGAAGATATTTTGCAAAATGCCCGGAATGTATACATGCCAAAAGTTCTCCAAGCTCTTGAAAAAGCAGCAAGTGCTTATCAAGCAACCCTTGATCAATCTATCGTACTTGTTTTAATGGAGGGAGAATATCGAATTGGAGTTCTGATTGATGCGGTACTTGCAGTTGAAATGTTTATTTCTTCTAATGTTCAGGAAGCTTTCCAGAGTATTCCAAAATCCCCCCTTATACTTGGTATTGGCAAAGGAGAAAAAATAGAGGAAGACATTTTGGAAGTAAACGCCCCTAACCTTATCTCCTCTGTTTTGCATAAAGCAGAACAACTTGAAACGGTTTCTGAAAGATCTGTCTAACATAGTGTGGCAAGCTCCATCCAGCCAGGAATCGAAGCCGGCTAAAGAAGCAATCTGCATGTTTTGTCCCGCTCCTTTTTTATATGCCTTTAGTGATTTGCGATTGGGACATTTTCCCGAAAAATTTTAAATTATGGCTTTACAAGTTCCTGAAACTATGCTATCATAAAAAGGCTGATGTACTCCACAATACGTCAGTAAATCCACTTAGTCTCGGTCAGCGGTTTCAGCTCTTTGGTAGAGAGACAAGTCACCTTCCCTGTACGGAGATTAAGCGGGCGTGGGCTGAACATGGTACCACAGCCATAGCCGTCAGCCTAAATCTATAAAGAGGTGATACAACCCATATGATGCAAAAGGAACAGAAAACATCTATTATCGAGACCTACCGCATCAATGAAAAGGACACAGGTTCCCCTGAAGTCCAGATTGCGGTATTAACGCAGCGCATTTCAGACCTGACGGAGCATTTAAAGATTCATAAAAAGGATCATCATTCCCGCCGCGGCCTGTTAAAGATGGTAGGCCATCGCCGCAACCTGCTGAATTACCTGATGAAAACAGATATTGAGCGGTATCGTGCGATTGTCGCTAAGTTGGGGCTGCGTAAGTAATCATGTACGACGGAAGGCAGACGCAAAATTTGTGTCTGCCTTTTTGACATGGGCGGTTTTCAAAGCGTTCTTACTTTTGTATTAAGGAAAAAAAGTAAAAATTTCTCAGGCGCGCCCGTCTATTTAGCAGTAAATCGAAAAAATTGCAGTTATTTGTCCTGCTTTTACAATGAGGATGGAAGAAACGCGGTTTTTTGGATTCATTGCTAAATCGAGCCGCCTGGGGCAAATAACAAAATGGAGGTAAAAACAGGTGGCGTTTTATAAGGAAAATGAATTCACATCTTATCGAGTTTTTGAAACAGAGTTTTCAGGGCAAAAGGTAGTATTTGAAACAGGGAAAATGTGCGGGCTTTCAAATGGCTCCGTCCTGGTAAAGTATGGCGGAACGACTGTGTTGGTGAATGTCACTGCATCCCAGAAACCGCGGGAAGGTGTTGACTTTTTCCCATTGTCTGTAGACTTTGAGGAAAAAATGTATTCTGTTGGTAAAATTCCTGGTTCCTTTATTAAAAGGGAAGGTCGTCCCACTGATAAAGCTATTTTAAATTCCCGTTTGGTAGACCGCCCCATCCGTCCCTTGTTCCCTAAGGATATGCGCAACGATGTAGCTGTTGTGATGACCGTGTTGTCAGTCGAACCGGACTTTCTGCCGGAAATTGCTGGAATGTTGGGAACGTCTTTTGCCCTGTCTGTCTCAGATATCCCCTTCCATGGGCCTATTTGCGGGGTCAATGTAGGGCTGGTTGATGGGAACATTATTGTAAATCCCAACTATGAACAGCGCCAGAAAAGCGATCTGAATTTGACAGTAGTTGGTACAGCGGACAAGATTGTCATGGTGGAATGTGGAGCTAATGAGGTTCCCGAAGACGTTATGCTGGAAGCGATTGCAAAGGGCCAGGAAGTCAACAGCCAGATGGTCGCATTTTTGGCAGAGGTCCAAAAGGAAATTGGCAAGCAGAAGTTTGAGTTTGAATCAAAAGAAGTTGACCATGATATGTTTGAGGCCGTCAAGGAATTTGCCATTGACGACATTAAATTTGCATTGGACACTGACGACAAAAATATCCGCGAGGCACGTCTGGCACCGGTTGTGGACAAGATTCATGCGGAATTCGACGAGAAATACCCTGAAAATATTCTTGAAATTGACGAATGTATTTATAAGCTGCAAAAATATGTTGTCCGCCGTTGGCTGTTAGATGACGGCAAACGAGTTGATGGGCGCAAAATGGATGAAATCCGTCCGTTAGCCGCTGAGGTTGGGCTGATTCCGAGAGTTCATGGTTCCGGGATGTTTACCAGGGGACAAACGCAGGTTTTAACAATTGCTACTTTAGGGCCTATCAGTGACTCCCAAAGCCTGGATGGTATTGATGGTGAAACGACAAAACGTTATATGCACCAATACAATTTCCCATCTTATTCTGTTGGCGAAACCCGCCCCAGCCGTGGCCCTGGCAGACGCGAGATTGGACATGGCGCACTGGCGGAACGTGCCTTAGAGCCCGTACTTCCCTCTGTGGAAGAATTCCCTTATGCTATGCGTCTTGTTTCAGAAGTTCTTTCCTCTAATGGCTCTACTTCACAGGCTTCTATCTGCGGCTCTACCCTTGCTTTGATGGATGCAGGCGTTCCCATTAAAACCCCCGTTGCCGGTATTTCCTGCGGCTTGATTACTGAGGGCGAACGCTGGGACACCATGCTTGATATTCAAGGGCTGGAAGACTTCTTTGGAGATATGGACTTTAAGGTTGGCGGAACCCATAAGGGCATTACTGCAATCCAGGTAGATATGAAAATTGAGGGTCTTTCCCTTGACATCATTAAACAGGCTTTGGAATCAACCAGAGAAGGCAGAATTGCCATTCTTGACGGTGTGATGAAAAATGCAATTCCTGAGGTTCGCCCCCAGCTTTCTGAGTTTGCTCCTAAAATGCTTTCTATAAAAATTCCTACTGATAAAATCCGTGAGGTTATCGGTTCCGGCGGCAAGGTCATTCAAAAAATCTGTGCTGAGTGTGATGTTAAAATTGATATCGAGGAAGACGGTGCTGTCTTTGTTTCCGGTATTAATATGGATAACTGCAAACGCGCTTTGCAGATTATTAAAACAATTGTCATGGAGCCGGAAGTCGGCGCTATCTATAAGGGCCGTGTTACCCGGTTGATGAATTTTGGCGCTTTTGTTGAGATTGCCCCTGGTAAGGAGGGTTTGGTTCATATATCTAAATTGGAAAATCACCGCGTTAATCGGGTGGAAGATGTGGTAAACGTTGGAGATGAGATTTTCGTTAAAATTACGGAGATTGATCCCCAGGGACGGATTAACCTTTCAAGAAAAGATGCTATGAACGCTATTCAAAATCAAAATTAGGTATTTTGAGTTAGAGCAAGCCCATTTGCGGGGATAAGCTAAGACGAGTAAAAGCTGGGGCGGATTAAAAAGGTTTCGGGTCCAGGGGGCTTTCCTAAAAAGCCCC
>CAOJXI010000188.1 GCA_948465665.1 uncultured Clostridia bacterium
CATAAAATCCGCTCGCTAATCCGCACACGTTGAGATCCTAAACAGGCTCTAAGAGCGTAAACCTTAAAATTTAAGGAAATTGCTGTTAGATTCATATTACCTAAACATTGACTTTAAGCTCATCCTTTTCAATTAATTGTAGATACTCCCGTTCCCCCTCGCGCTCAACGCGGAGCAGATACCTAAGCCGTGCCATCAAAGCTGCACGTTCATAAATGTATGAGTCTATCATATCTGGATCTGTCACCAGGTTAAATTTACGTTCTACCCCTTCCAGCTCCCTTGTCAATTCTTTTGCAAGCTGCCCGGCTGTATATTCTGGGACAGCTTCAAAGCCTTCGGCTTTCTCCCAGGGACGTTCGCGTTTGGTTAGGAACATTTTTGGCTCCCCTTTCCTTATCATAAACTTCCATTTTTTGGATTTACTCTATAAGTATGCCCTCTTTGTCCCGTTTAGTCGCTTTGGTTGTCTAATTTTTATAAAAAACAGACAGCGGACAATCCCTTTCGGAGCTGTCCGCTGTCTGTTTTTTATCTGCGACCAAACATATAAGCCGAGTTCTGTATTTGACAACAATCTATCTAGGCCGGCTGTTGCCAGCCGGCTCAAGCCACCTTCCCGAAAACCCGACGGGCCGCCGCATTGTTTTCTAACCAGGTGTTGCTTCGGATAGGGTTTACATAGCCGCATGGTCTCCCATGCGCTGGTGAGCTCTTACCTCGCCTTTCCATCCTTACCAGTCTGAAGGCTGGCGGTTTCTTTCTGTTGCACTTTCCCTAGAGTCGCCTCCGGCTGCTGTTAGCAGCTATCCTGCCCTGCGAAGCTCGGACTTTCCTCATGTACTGCCTTTCGGCTGGCTGTGGTTTCCCACGCCTGTACCCGCTGCTGTCTTGTTTACTCGCATCTTTTGTATTATAACCTATTTTATATGGCTGGTCAACTATTTATAATAGGATTCTATCAGCTCTAAAACCTTTGGGGAAGGCGCTGTCTTCCCGCTTCCATATATCGCGGCTATGTCGTATTCTTCTCCAAGCCACCTGTTTTGTTCAGCCAGCCCATACTGTTTTAACTGCCCTCTGCCTGCTGCGGGATACAGCATATACCCGTTTTTTATCTGCCCCAGCAATGCCAGACCATCTTCCCGGCAGCCAGCCCGAACCATTCTTAGTGAAGCTGTAAAACTTGGGGCATCCTTCTTTTGCCTAGCTGATAAAGCGGGAAAATCCCAGTCCATTACCACCTGTACATAATCAGCCAATACCTCCTGTGTAACAGCCATTTTCAATAAAGGGCTTTCCCGGCTTAGGAGCATCCTATATTTTCCTCTAGCTAATGTTTGACACGCTAATTGGTTTTGAACAAACTGCTGTTGAAAAAACTTCCCATATATCACCGGATAGCACAGGAAAGCCACATCTGCTTCCTGCATGGCAACCTTTTGGACAGCCTCCTGTGTCCCTGCCTGCCTGATTGTTACTTTCCAGCACAAGCCCCAGTTTTTAAGCAAATCCGCCAAATTAGGGGGCTGTAAATATGGAGAGTAGAGAACGTTAAGCCTTGGCTCCTTTTCCGATTGTATCTCTTCTTTTAAATTGTCCAGCCTTTGCAGAATATCCTTTGCGGATTGAAGGAAAACTTTCCCCGCGGGGGTAGGATGGATTCCCTGGGTTGTTCGGATAAATAAGTCTGTCCCTAGTTCTTCCTCCAGTTCCCTAAGCCCTTTGCTTAAATTCGGCTGGCTAATATACAGCTTCCGCGCTGCTGCCGTAATACTTCCGCAGGCTTCTATTTCCAATGCCTGCCGCAGTTGGCTTATCTGCACCTTTTCCTTACCCCTTTCATTCTTATTTTATATGTATCCCATTCTAATTATATATTATTATTTCTGTTGTTTCAATGCTATAATGAAGTTGTTAAATAATAGTCAATCTTATTATTTTAATATGTTGGAGGTAATACATATGGCTCGTTTTACCCTTCCCCGCGATCTTTACCATGGCAAAGGCTCCTTGGAAGAACTCAAAAATTTGAAAGGCTCTAAGGCTATTATCGTAGTCGGCGGCGGTTCTATGAAACGTTTTGGTTTCCTTGGCCGTGCGGAGCAGTACCTGAAGGATGCAGGCATGGAAGTTAAGCTCTTTGAAAACGTTGAGCCTGATCCCAGTGTTGAAACTGTTATGAAGGGCGCAGAAGCCATGCGCGAATTCCAGCCTGACTGGATTGTTGCCATTGGCGGCGGTTCTCCCATCGACGCTGCAAAAGCTATGTGGGCTTTCTATGAGTATCCCGAAACCACATTTGAGCAGCTTATCACTCCCTTTAACTTCCCCACCCTGCGCACAAAAGCTAAATTCTGCGCGGTTCCCTCTACCTCCGGCACCGCTACCGAGGTTACAGCTTTCTCCGTTATTACTGATTATCAGAAAGGGATTAAATATCCTCTGGCTGACTTTAACATTACCCCGGATGTTGCCATTGTTGATCCCGACCTGGCAGAAACCATGCCTAAGAAATTAACTGCCCATACCGGTATGGATGCAATGACCCACGCGATTGAAGCTTATGTTTCTACCCTTCACTGTGATTATACCGATCCTTTGGCGCTCCACGCCATTAAGATGATCCATGAAGACCTCAAAGCTTCCTTTGACGGCGATATGGATGCCCGCGGCAGGATGCACAACGCACAATGCCTGGCAGGTATGGCGTTCTCCAACGCCCTGTTGGGAATCGTCCACTCTATGGCACATAAAACCGGCGCTGCATATTCCGGCGGACATATTGTCCATGGGTGCGCTAATGCCATGTATCTGCCCAAGGTTATTAAATACAACTCCAAGAATCCCGAAGCTGCCAAACGGTATGCAGAAATCGCTGCCTTTATTGGCCTGAAGGGCAATGACACCACCGAAATGGTAGACGCTTTGATTGCAGAACTCAAGAAGATGAACGCTTCCCTTGAGATTCCTTCCTGCATTAAGGACTACGAAGGCGGTATCATTGACGAGAAAGAATTCAATTCCAAATTGAAAGATGTTGCCGCGCTGGCGATTTCTGACGCCTGCACCGGCTCCAACCCCCGCCAGCCTTCCCAGGAAGAAATGGAAAAACTGCTTCTCGCCTGCTTCTACGACAAGGAAATTGATTTCTAATTCTCCTATGTCTTCTCTCTTGTCCGCGTATCTGTTGATCGGATGCGCGGACTTTTTTCTAAAAATTTTTCTGAAAAAGTGTTGCATTTTGGGTGGATGCGGAGTTATCTTTAGCAGAAGGGGAAATTTTTTCAAAAAACGCGTCACATTTTCCCTCTTTATGTGTTTATATAAGTGTAAGGGTTTGTTTGACCGTCTATGGATATAGCCCGCCAAACTCTCTACATAAAAGAGCGGGTGCGGCCAGAGGATTTCCTGATATCTTCTGCCCCCGGAAAAAGTTACTTTGAGGCCCTTGCGTTGAAGTCCACCTCCTGTTTAAAAGCAGGGGGTGGATTTCATAATATCATGTTTACGGGAATTCCTGCCTTGTCCATACATTTTTTGACAGGACTTACCCCTTTTTCCACAAGCGCCCCTGAAAGTAGTATCAAATCGACGGCGGTGTTCATGCCGCATTTTTCCAGAAATTGTATATCCTATAAGGGTATACAATTTCTTTTTTATTTATGACTGGAAAATAAAAATATTTTATAAAAAGCAGCTCTTTTCCAAAAGGGCTGCAAAGGAGGAATGTAAGATGCCGGTACGTCTGGTGGCAGAAGAAGGCTATCTAACAGCCTATTTATCTGGTGAAATCGATCATCACGCTGCAAAAGAACTTCGTGAAACGATAGACAGCAGGGCAGCATCCCAAAAGCCCGAAAAGCTTCTTTTAAATTTCCGTGAAGTAACCTTTATGGACAGTTCAGGCATTGGCCTAGTAATGGGCCGTTACCGTCTGATGCAGGAACTAGGCGGGGAACTTCGGGTAACGGGGGTTCCGTCACATATCCGCAAAGTAATGCGTTTATCCGGCCTGGACAAGCTGGCAGTTATGGAGCCGGAATCAAAACATCCGACGCCGCCTAAAAACAAACCAGCCCCCAAACCTGAAAAACCAACATTACCGGACGAACCTGTTAAAACTCTGACAGTAACAGTCCCGATAGCGCCGGAAGCGTTAGAACTTCCGCCATTGGAAGAAAACATGAACGCCAGCAGGACGGAATAATTGTTAGTCCAGCCTGTTGGCGGACTTCATGGAGGATGTGACAGAAGATGAAATTTATAAATGAAATGAAATTAAGTTTTCCCAGCCGCTCGGCGAATGAAGCGTTTGCACGAACGGCAGTGTCCTCATTTTTGGCGCAGCTTGATCCAACTGTTGAGGAAATATCGGACATTCGGACAGCAGTTTCCGAGGCGGTTACAAACTGCATTGTACATGGATACCCAGACGGAGTAGGGCTGATTACAATAGAAGCAGGGATTCAGGAAAATGGGAGGGTCATTATCAGGATTCGCGATAAAGGCTGTGGGATTGCCGACGTACAGCAAGCTATGGAACCGATGTTTACAACCTGTGAAACCGGCGAACGTGCAGGGCTGGGGTTCGCAGTAATGGAAACATTTACAGACAGGCTTAAAGTACGCTCTGTATTGGGGAAAGGCACCACCGTTACTATGGAAAAGAAAATTAAAACCAAAGGAGATTCGGATGAACCGTCTAAAAGAAAAGACGCTGGAACCCTTTGACCCGCTTAATCCCCTGGACTCCCCTGAATCCCCCAATCTTGACGATTTAACTATCCCTGCTGATGATTCTGATCTTGCCCAATTGAATCAGGAACCTTTTCCACCAAACACTTTCCAAAGCCGCAACGATATGATCGAAAAAAATATGGGCCTGGTTCACTCCTGCGCCCACCGATTCCAGGGCAAAGGCATCGAATATGAAGACCTCTTTCAAGCCGGCTGCATGGGGCTGATTAAGGCTGTGGACGCATTCGACTGGAACCGGGGCGTTCGATTCTCTACCTATGCTGTACCCGTTATTTTAGGGGAGATGAGAAGGCTTTTTCGTGACGGGGGTACTGTTAAGGTCAGCCGTACTTTAAAAGAACTTTCTATGCGCGTTATTAGAGAACGGGAAGCTTTCTATTTACAATGCAATCGGGAGCCTACCGTCCATGAATTGGCCCAGCGTATGGGTGAATGTGTGGAGGATATCGTTGAAGCTATCGGTGCTGCCGCCCCTGCCATCTCTTTGACTGTTGCGGAAGATGATGATAATAACAACAGCCATGTTCAGTTGGATATTCCTGTTGAATCAGAGGAGGGCAGGCTGTCAGAATTGCTTTCTTTAAAGGATGCACTGAGTACGCTTTCTTTAAAAGATAGGAATTTGATTATTTTGAGATATTTTCAAGGGAAAACTCAGATGGAAACTGCTAATTTGTTGGGTATGACCCAGGTACAGGTGTCGAGAAGGGAAAAGAAAATCCTTTTATTGATGCGTAAACAGTTAGAGGAACCATGAGAAAAGCTGATTTGCGGGGATAATCTAAGACGGAGTATAAGCTGGGGCGGATTAAAAAGGTTTCGGGTCCAGGGGGCTTTCCTAAAAAGCCCC
>CAOJXI010000189.1 GCA_948465665.1 uncultured Clostridia bacterium
AGCGCCACCTTGCCAAGGTGGAGGTAGCGAGTTCGAGCCTCGTAACCCGCTCCACTAAAAGCGTCGATGTTATCGACGCTTTTTTCATATCCATCAAAAAAGAAGGAATATGTCCTTATGATTCAATATAAAAAAGCCGAAACAACAGATATTCCTATACTAATGGAAATCCGCCTGGAAACGCTTCAGAATGTATTCAATCTTTCTTCCAACTATTCCTTTGAAACGGGACTGATTGAAAAAAGCAGGGAATACTTTTCCAGCACCAACCAAACAAGCGTCCTTGCCTTTGACGGTGACGCTGCTGTTGGCTGCGCGACAATGTGTTATCTTGATGTGCTGCCGACAATGGAACACCCCTCCGGCCTTCGGGGGCATTTGATGAACGTTTACACCAAACAGCAATACCGCCTCCGCGGCATTGCCCGGAAGATGCTGGAAATGCTGATAAATGAAGCCAAAGAAAAAGGGGCGACAGAAATTTCCTTGGATACAACCACAGAAGGCAGGCCGCTGTACATTAAATGCGGCTTTACTGAATCCAACGAATGTATGGTTCTCAACCTATAAGCTGAAAGGACAACTAAAATGAACTATCAACTCTCATGCCCCTGTCTGTTTGGTTTGGAAAGCGTTCTGGCAGACGAAATTCGCGCTATTGGCGGGGAATCGCTTCAAATTACTGACGGCAGGGTTACATTTACCGGCGACGCCCGGATGATTGTGAAAGCCAACCTTTGGCTGCGGACAGCGGAACGGGTTCAAATTCTGCTGGGCAGTTATCCTGCTTCCACTTTTGAAGAATTATTTGAAGGGATGCACCGTCTCCCCCTGGAGCGTTTCATTGGCCCCAAAGACGCTTTCCCCGTCAAAGGCTGGTCTTTGAATTCAACGCTGACCAGCATCCCCTCCTGCCAGTCTATTTTGAAAAAGGCAGCCGTAAAACGCCTGAACGAAAAATACCATATTACCTGGTTTGAGGAAAGCGGTCCGGCCCGGCAGCTGCAATTTGCCATTTTAAAGAACCAAGCAAGCATATTTATAGACACAACGGGGGCTGGCCTGCACAAACGAGGCTACCGTCCCAAAGCAAATGAAGCACCGATTAAAGAAACCCTTGCGGCGGGGATATTGCAGTTGGCAAGGGTTCAAGAGGATACCAACTTAATTGATCCTTTCTGCGGTTCGGGAACTTTCCTGATTGAAGGCGCTATGCTGGCTATGAAAATGGCCCCTGGCATGGGGCGTTCTTTTGTCTGTGAAACATGGGAGGAACTCGAAGGGGTATCCCTTCGCAGCCTGTTCTCTGAAGAACGGAGCGCTGCCTCTCAGCAGGCCGTCAAAGAGGGTTCCTTCACAGCCCAAGGTTACGATATAGACCCTAATGCCGTTGAGCTTACCCTCCAAAACGCACAGCGCGCGGGAGTATCCCAATTTGTCAAAGCAGAACAGCGGGATATAGCAGATTTCCAAACAGATTTGTCCAAAGCGGTTATTGTCTGCAACCCACCTTATGGGGAACGCCTGCTAGATATGATAAAAGTTGAAAAACTATACCAGACTATGGGCAAAGTTTTTATACAGCGGAAATTCCTCAAGTATTATATCATATCCGCAAATGAGGATTTTGAAAAGCTGTTTGGGCTGGGGGCTGACAAAAGGCGTAAACTGTATAACGGAATGATCCGCTGCCAATTATATATGTATTTCAAGGGCGGGGTTCCCCTGCACAAGAAAGCCCTTGAAAATCTCTATACTGCCCGGCGGAAAAAAGGATAATTCCTGCAATTTTCAATCTTGTAGGATACAATTAGACAAACCCGCCAATTTTAAATATAGGAGGAAATATATAATGTCTGTTGAGATTACCGCCTGTTTTGATTTTGTCTGCCCATTCTGTTATCTGTCCAGCTATGCTCTGAAACAGGCTGCAAAAAACCATGATGTTGTCATCCATTACCATCCCTTTGAACTCCGCCGCGCCCCTACCCCAAAGGTTGACCCCATGCACGACGAAGCAAGGCTGAAACGCTTTGACGAGGTTCTGCTGCCCACTGCCAAGAAGCTGGGCGTCGAAATGAAGCTTCCCTGGATTTCCCCCCATCCCTATACAACAATCCCATTACAGGGGTTCCATTATGTTCAGGATAAATATGCGGACAAACTTCCCCTTTATATGGACACCGTTTTCCATGCTTTTTATGTTGATGAAAAGGATATTGGGAAACAGAAAATTGTCGAGGACATTCTGGAACAGATCGGCGTGCCTGTGGAACCTTTTCAACAGGTGGTTGCTGAGGGAAAATATGTCAATCTGTTGGAAGAAGAAAAAACTGACGCCAAAGAACGTTTAGGCGTCAGCGGTATTCCCACCTATTTTATAGGCGGACAGAAATTGGTTGGCTGCCAGGATCCACGGGAAATTGAAATGGCAATCCTCCGCGCGGAAATGGAGCAGGAATCCTCCGAAGATATGATTGGGATGGCCTGCGGCGCGGATGGCTGCGGCCCTGCGCAATGATTTCAAAGGGATACCGACAGCGATTTCCCATCCAGAACTGCTTTCACAAGTGCATCCCCATCATATACAAGCTTCAGGGAAAAGAAAGGCGCATCCTGTTCCAACAGGTGCAGGAATATCCTGTCTCCGGGCCAGAGGTTCAGCGAAAGAACCTCTGGTTTTTCTATCCATTTCAGTTCTCCTTCCGGGCAGTTGGAAACAAGCTCCCCGGTAAAACCGTCGGCGGTGTAAAGGTGCATATATTCTGCTGGGGATGACAAGGAAGGCTGAAAGGTGACTATCCCCCGGCAGCGATAAGAGGTCAAGGTTAATCCTGTTTCTTCCTGCACTTCCCGCAGCAGGCACTCGTCGGGGCTTTCCCCTTCTTCAAACTTGCCGCCCACACCTATCCATTTCCCTTTATTGATATCAACTTGTTTTTTGATACGGTGGAGCATGAGGTATTTGCCGCCCTGCTCAATGTAACATAATGTTGTATTTATCATTTTATTTTCCTCCTAATATCCTATTGCTTTTTTCCAGTGCCAGCCTGTATAATATGATAGGTATATTATAATAAACATAAATCAGGAAGTGTACTATGCGTGAAATTACCATTGGGCCTAACGACAGCGGCCAAAGGACGGACAAATTTTTATCAAAAGCCATCCCATCCCTCCCCCAATCCCTAATCTACAAATACCTGCGCACAAAGCGGATTAAATGCAATGGAAAGCGGTGTGAAAGCTCCTCCCGCCTGCAAACCGGCGATAAAATCCAGCTTTTTATAGCTGACGAATTCTTTTTAGGCGCCGACGACCGCCGGGCTTTCCTTGCGGCTTCCGGCTCCCTTAATATCCTCTATGAAGATGACAACATCCTCCTTTTAAACAAGCCTGTGGGATTAGTTGTCCATGAGGACAATTCCAACTCTGCCGACACACTGATAAACCGTGTTCAGCATTACCTTTTCAACAAAGGGGAATATTTGCCGGAAGCAGAAAACAGCTTTGCCCCTGCATTATGCAACCGCATTGACCGCAACACGCAAGGGATTGTTATTGCTGCAAAAAACGCTGAAGCTCTGCGCATTTTAAACCAGAAAATAAAAGAGCGGGAGATTCACAAATTTTACCTTTGCATTGTCCATGGCAGCCTGCCTAAAAAACAGGAGACCTTATCTGCATTTCTCCGAAAGGACAGCTCCTCCAACCAGGTACAAGTATTTGATAAGAACTGCCCTGGATGCAAGACGATTCTGACTAAATACCGTGTTTTACAGGTTCGGGGGAAATTTTCTTTAGTTGAGGTGGAACTGCTTACTGGCAGGACACACCAAATCCGCGCCCATTTTGCCCATATTGGGCATCCTTTGCTTGGGGATGGGAAATATGGTTTTCAAAAAAACAACCAGGGTTCCGGGTTTTCCCATCAGGCATTATGTGCTTATAAACTGCATTTTGATTTTTCCAGCGGTTCCGATGTGGGATGTCTGCAATATTTAAACGGCAAATGCTTTGAAATCCAGGATGTTTCTTTTCGGGATGATTTCCTGAGCGGGAAATTTGATTCTTTATAATTGTTTGGGGGATATCATTATTGAGCTATTACTTCTTGGGCGGCTTTCTGCTTCAATTCTTTCCAAATCGTCAAAAGCATTGTGATATAACATGCTCCGCCGCCAATAAAATTAGAAATCGGTTCCGCTATAAAAACCCCTGTAACGCCTAATCCAAACATCCTTGGAAGGATCAGCGTCAAAGGCATCACAATAAAAGCTTTCCTCAACAGTGAAAAGAAAACCGCCTGTTTAGACCTTCCCAGGGCAACCGCGGAAGATTGGCCTGCCATTTGCCCAGCCATCATGAAAAAGCCAAAGAAATAAATGTGCATTGAAGGAATACAAGCCTGCACCAAATCCGGCTCGCTGTTAAACAAATGGATAAACCATTCCGGGAAGAGCAGCAGGCAAAGCCAGGCAGCAGTTAAGACCAGAAAAGCAGCGGCAGACATGAAGCGTATCCCGGTTTGGACGCGGCGGTATTTCCCCGCCCCATAGTTATACCCCATAACCGGCTGGGCGGCGCTTGTCAGACCGCTGACAGGGACAGAAGCGATTTCCCGAATGGAATTAATAATCGTCATAACGCCCACGTACAAATCCCCGCCAAACCTTTGTAATGTTGCGTTGCACACCACCTGAACCCCGCTGTTTGTGATAGCCATAAAAAACCCAGAAGAACCTAATGCCGCGATTTCTCGCGTTAAGGCTGGCTGTATCTTCATAGAGGAAAGGCTGAGTTTCATTTTTGCCCGTTTCCCGCACAAAAACGAAACCGCCCATACAGAGGAAATACACTGTGAAATCACAGTTGCCAATGCTGCGCCTTTGACCCCCCAATGAAAGATAAAAATAAACACGGGGTCTAAAACTATATTGACAACCGCGCCTATTAAAATCGTCAGCATACCGGTTCTTCCAAAGCCCTGTGCATTAATAAAGCTGTTCATACCTAAACTGGACATTGCGAAAATACTGCCGCAGATATAGATTGAAATATATTCATTAGCATATGGGAAGGTTACATCACTAGCTCCGAATAGGTAAAGTAAAGGACGCTTGAATATTAAGATAACCACAGTCAGAAGGACAGCCGTAACTAGGAGAAGGGAAAAAGAATTTCCCATGATTTGCTCTGCGCATTTGTTGTCGCCCTTTCCCCACGAAATTGAAAATAACGGAGCACCGCCGCTTCCAAACAGATTGGTAAATGCTGTGACAATGCAGATAATTGGGAATGTCAGACCAACTCCTGTTAGGGCGTTGGCGGCTGCGCCGGGAATATGCCCAATGTACATACGGTCTATGACATTGTACATGACATGGATAAGCTGGGCAATTATCATTGGGAAGGCTAAACGAAGAATGTTGCCGGGAATGGAACCTTCCAGGAAGCTGCTTTTGTCTTTGGTTGGAGGGATTGCCATTTATAATTTCTCCTGTCTGTATAAAATTGTGAGTTTGATAAAGCTAATTTGCGGGGGTAAGCTAAGACGAGTACAAGCTGGGGCGGATTAAAAAGGTTTCGGGTCCAGGGG
>CAOJXI010000190.1 GCA_948465665.1 uncultured Clostridia bacterium
TCAAAATCAAAAGCCCGCTGGAATTGCTTCGGGGGTGGTATAAGATTGGGATTGGAACCAGCTTAGGGCAGGCAGCCCCATTTGGCGGGCTTTCTTCCGCTTCGTCCAACTCCGCAGAGTTGGACAAAACCTCCAAGTTTCCTCTTGCAGCCATCCAGCAAACCAACGGTTTGCGGATGATGGCGTACCCAATGCCAAAAACCATAAAATCAGGGGAAACTTCTCATCCTGAGCAGGCAAATTCTAATTCGCGGCCTGTTACCTCATCAATGAAAAGAACTTTCCATTAACCCCACATTTATTTTAGGCGGGTAGATTTATGTATGTATATAGCCTTTTATTATCTCCACCTATACTTTTTAATGGTTTTTGTCCATTTTTGGCGGTGGAAAACCTTGCAATCCCCTGTCTCCTATGCTAAAATATATATTATCATCCCATTAGTTGAAAACCTGTGAATTCACGTGGATTTCACGTTGATTCAACAGTTTCAACAGACTTTTCAACGCATGGATAAACAAAGAACCGGAGGAAACTTACATGGAGTCCCTCGACGAAATTTTCAACAAAGTGTGTGAATACTGTATTGAGCATAAGCTGATCACGCAAGTAGCCTATGCAACATGGCTGAATAATGTAGTTCTCCAAAGCATGGAGGACAATTATTCAACGGCAATCCTCATCGTAAAATCAGAGTTCATAAAAGACCTAATTGAGCAGAAGCTAAAGGATAAGCTGGCCATTGGCTTTGAAAACACGCTTGGCTTTTCGGTTGAGATTCAGATTTATACAGACACAGGCAAGAGGATACCCCATGAAGAAAAGGGGCTCACAGCCAAGGGCGGGCTTCTGAAAGATATGCTTCCAGAAGAAGGGGAAGCATCGCCGGCATTGGCAGATGGCGAGGGGGAATATGAGTATACCTTTTCGACGTTTATTGTAGGCCCGTCGAATAAGTTTGCACATGCTGCGTCAATCGCAGTAGCATCGAACCCGGCAAATACCTATAACCCCCTATTTATTTATGGCGGTTCCGGGCTTGGAAAAACGCACCTGTTGTTAGCAATTGGCAACGAAATAGAACAGCGCCAGCCAGAAATGAATGTCATATACGCGAAAAGCGAAAATTTTACAAATGAACTGATTGATTCCATTGGCAAGGAAACGATGAAAGAATTCCATGATAAATACCGTATGGCAGATGTGCTTTTGGTAGACGATATTCAGTTTATTGGAGGAAAGGAAAGCACCCAGGAGGAATTTTTCCATACCTTTAATACACTGCATGAGGCTGGAAAGCAGATTGTATTAACGTCTGACCGTCCGCCCAAGGAAATAAAAACGCTGGAATACCGTCTAAGGACACGGTTTGAAATGGGGCTTTTGGCAGATATCCAGCCGCCGGACTTTGAAACGCGGGTAGCGATTATCCGACGGAAGGCAGAGCTGTTGGATCTGACAATGCCTGACGAGGTAGCAGATTATATAGCAAACCGTTTAAAAAACAATATCCGTCAGTTGGAAGGAACAGTAAAGAAACTAAAGGCCTTCCAGGCAGTGATGAGCACTCCGGTAACAATCATGGCAGCGCAGAACGCTATCCGGGATATACTCAACGATAACCAGCCGGTTCCCGTTACGGTAGAGCGTATTATAGCGGAAGTTGCAAGAACCTGTTCTGTCACCCCGCAGGATATCCGTTCAACGAAACGCGCTGCCCAGATTTCATCGGCAAGGCAGGCGGCAGTATACATTGTGCGGGACATTACCCAGATGTCAATGTCTGCCATAGGGGCAGAGTTTGGCGGACGGGATCACTCAACGATTGTATACGCTATCCAACAGGTAGAGGCTAAAATGCAAAGCAATCCCAAATACCGCGCGATGATTGAGGATATCATTAAAAATATCCGAGATAGCTAAGAGCATAAAAACATTAGGGGGAAGGGATATATCCCTTCCCTTTTTACGAGCGTTTTATCCATATTAGGGGGAACCTGGAATTTAGTGAATAATTGTTGGTTAAATCAGGAGGAATATTTAAACTGTATTACTCTGTTTATTATAATTTTGGTTTAGTCAGACTGAAGTTGAAAAATTATACTGATTTTCACCTTTCACCATTTTCACAAAGCCTAAAACGTCCCTTAGGATTGCTTTTCTTTTTCCTCTGCTTTCTCCACATTTTGTAAACTTTTAACTTTGCTTTTCTGTGGAACCTGAAATAGCCCTACTCTCTTTCCACTAGCTCAACGAATTATCCAAAACCCAAAGTTTATAATTCAAAATCCTTTTTTATTGCAGTTATGCGGTTTTTAATTGGTTTTCACAATTTAACTGCCCCTAATACTAATACTAAAATAAACTCTTTTCATTTCTTTCTATTTATATCGCCTGTTTGCAGGGCTTTGTTTGAATTCCTGCGATTCCTTATTATGGCTTTTATTTCTCATTCCTTCAAAACACACATTTCACACAATGAAGGAAAAAATTCTTTTATCCTAACGCTGCACAAGAATATTGATGTTCTTGTTTTGAGAATTCTCAAAACGTGTCTGGAAAACACAGAAAAACGTCCTTAATCCAGTCATCCAATCTTTGACGTAAAAGCAAAAATATGTTATAATGTTATAACTAAGAGGTGAACGGAAATGAAAGTTATTTGTAAAAAGGACACGCTTGTACAGGCTGTCACAAATGTCTCAAGGGCAGTCAGTAATAAGTCCACAATTCCAGCTTTAGAAGGAATTTTATTGCAGACAACCCAAAATGGTCTGTACATTGCCGGATATGACCTCAGCCTAGGAATCACAACAGAAATTGAGGCCCGTGTTGAGGAACCAGGCGGGGCTGTTTTGTCTGCAAAGTTTTTTTCGGACGTTACCCGCCGTATGCCCGCTGATGAAATCATGATTACCTGTAACGAAAAACAGGAGACACAAATTTCCAGCGGCCTGTCACAATTTACAGTGATTGCTATCAGTGCGGCAGATTACCCGGAGCTTCCCGCAGTCCCCAAGGATCAAGTTCTTACGCTTGAAAAAGAACTGCTTCGGAATATGATAGATCAGACGATTTTTGCTGTTGCAACCGGAGATACGAAGCCTGTGCATACAGGCTCCTTGTTCGATATAGCGTCCGGGGTTTTGACGGTTGTATCAGTGGATGGTTATCGGCTGGCACTGCGCAGGGAAAAAATCCAGGCTGACCAGGATTTTAAATTTATTGTTCCTGGCAAAACCCTTATGGAAGTATCTCGGCTGATAGGTTCCGGCGACGGCCAAGCAATGGTACATCTGGCACAGCGGCATATTGTATTTGAAGTTAATGGTTATTTTGTTATTTCCCGTTTGCTGGAAGGCGATTTCCTGGATTATAATGCTTCAATTCCTAAAAACCATAACCTGGAGGTTATTACAAGTGTCCGTCCTTTGGTAGAAAGCATTGAACGCGCTGCCCTCTTGATTTCAGAGCGAATGAAAAGCCCGCTGCGGGTGAAAATTGACGACGGCAAAATCGCAGTTTCATGTGAAACATCAATGGGAAAAGTATACGATGAAGTAGCCTGTACAGTGGAAGGTACAGGCGTCCAAATGGGATTTAACCATAAATACCTTCTTGACGCCCTGCGCAACAGCGGATGCGACGAGGTAAAAATTCAGATAGGCGGCCCCCTGCTTCCAATTAAGGTAGTTCCCAAAGAGGGGGATACATTTTTATTCCTGGTGCTTCCGGTGAGAATCCGTAACGAATAAGGGGTGGTTTTATGCCGGAAAAGGTATTTATAACAACCGAATTTATTAAGCTGGATCAATTTCTGAAATTTTCCGGCCTGGTTCCAACAGGAGGAGAAGCAAAAGAACTAATTCAATCTGGAAACGTATTTGTAAACGGGGAACGATGCCAAATGCGGGGGAAAAAACTCCATCCTGGGGACAAAGTAGAATCAAAGGGAAAAAGTTACGAGGTGGCGGCGGGTGGAAATCAGCCGAATTGAGGCGGAAAATTATCGAAATATCAAAAAAATGGAATTAATTCCCTCTCCTGGGGTAAATATAATTTATGGGGACAACGGACAGGGGAAAACAAACCTGATAGAAGCAATTTGGCTGTTTACAGGGGCAAGAAGTTTTCGCAGCGCAAAAGAAAACGATTTAATCTGTTTTGGGGAAAACGCATTAAAACTGTCTGTATCCTTTACCAGAGAGGAACGGGAACAAAATGCTTCTATTTATCTTCCGCGCAAGGGGAAAAAACAAGTCCAGTTAAATTATGTCGATCTTCCCAGCCAAACGTCATTGACGGGGGAAGTATACGCAGTTGTTTTTTCACCAGCACATCTTTCACTGATACAGGATGGGCCGGAAATACGCCGGCGTTTCCTGGACACTGCAATATGCCAGCTCATGCCCCGGTATGTAGATATTTTAGGGCGGTACAGCCGCGTTCTGCATCAGCGCAACGCATTATTAAAGGGGCTGCGGCGGGACAGGGGATACTCCCCTCCGGGCGCGGAGGACATGCTGGAGGTTTTTGATGAAGCTCTGTCGCGTTTAGCAGCTTCCATGATTCGCGCCAGGCGAAAGTATATCGAACGTCTGAAGATTGCGGCAGGCCAAATTTATGAGGGAATCTCCAGCCAGAGTGAAACTTTGAGCCTGGAATACCGGAAAGGAACCGATCAGGAGCAGGATGTTTCCCCGCAGAATATCCTGGAACAGCTCCGGCAAAGCCGGGAAGCCGATATTGCCGCCGCTGCAACCCTTGTCGGCCCCCACAGGGACGACCTGTCAATTTTGGTTGGGGGGATGGATGCCCGTTCTTTTGGTTCCCAGGGACAAAAGAGAAGCTGTGTTCTGTCTTTAAAACTGGCTGAGAGTGCAATTATTGAGGAAACCACAGGGCAGCGCCCCATTATTTTATTAGACGATGTTATGAGTGAATTAGATGCTTCCAGACGGGATTACCTGCTTAACTCCCTTATGGGGAAACAGGTCTTTATTACCTGCTGCGACACCGCTTATTTTCATTCGCTGAAAAACGGCAGATGCTTTCATATTGCCGGCGGTTCCCTGGATGCTGACGTTTTGGAATTTGGAAAGGGGGCGTGGTAGGATGTACCTGCATTTGGGACAATATACGGTGGTGCATACAAGGGATATTGTCGGGATTTTTGATATTGACAACTCCTCTGTATCACGCTCTACAAAAGACTATCTGACCCAGGCGCAAAAACGGGGCTGGGTGGTTAATGTTTCAGAGGAGATTCCTAAATCGTTTGTAGTCTGCCGCGGCGGGGATGGGGATATAAGAGTGTATATTTCACAGATTTCCTCATCGACGCTTAAAAAGCGGACAGGGTTTATAGATGAACTCTCGAAACGGTCATAAAAACATTGTAGTTTTGATGATATAAATTTTAGGGTTTACTGCTTTCGGTACGCCATCATCCGCAAACCGTTGGTTTGCTGGATGGCTGCAAGAGGAAACTTTTAGCTCTGTCCAACTCTGCGGAGTTGGACGAAGCGGAAGAAGCCCGCCTAATGGGGCTGCC
>CAOJXI010000191.1 GCA_948465665.1 uncultured Clostridia bacterium
TTCCCTCTTGCAGCCATCCAGCAAACCAACGGTTTGCGGATGATGGCGTCCCTAATGCCGAAAACCATAAAATAACGAAAAACCACTCTAAATCTATGGCTTTCGGCTTTAGGGACGCCATCTCAGCAGCCTGTATTCGTCTTAGCCCGCTCCCGCAAATCTGATAATTCATTCCATCAAAGCAGGTTATTCCAAACGGGAAGTTCCGCTTCCCAGATATGGTAAATCATACTTTTAGCCTGGCTTGTCATAGCGAAAAAGGAAGCAAGGTCTCCATACTCCAAATAAGCGGGAAGGGAATCCAGGGAAACGGTAATGGAATCCAATTCCCGATGCCTGAGCAGGCGGGAAAAATAAATTTCATCTTCCCTCCAGTCTTCCTGTGCAAGCTTCAAAGTAGAAAGTGCCTGTTCCACTTCCCCATCCTGAACCTGCTGTTCTGCTGTTGAAATATCATCCAAAAGATCGTTTACCCCATGATTAAGCCAAAAAAGGATTCCAGAACCGCACCCCAGCATAACCGCTGTAATAACAAGGGCTACAACAACACGCCTCATAACTATTTTCCCCCTTTTTCAAGGGATTTAAAGCCGTCTTTGGGAACGGCATATATCTGTTTATCCTGGGTACAGGTCATAAGAAAAAGCTGTTCCGGCAAAAAGCCATGCGCCCTTGCCTGTTCCGTTACCCATTCCCTGGTAATTCCACAGAAACTTATCCCTTTATCCAAAATCTTCCCATCGCTGATTACTAAAATGGGAAATTCCCCCTGGTCGTTGGATGCGTTAAGCTTCATATCCTGGGGGGTGACAGGCTTGCAGGCTGCTTTAGGACAAATATTCAGTTTTCCTGTTGTTTCTACAATGGCATATCCTACTTCCTGTAAATCAAAGAAACCCCCTCCCCGGAGCAGTTCCATAAGGTCATCCACGGAGTATCTCAGGTTTTTCATTTCCTGCTGGTCAATAACCCCATCCTGAATCACGATTCGTGGCGTCCCGCTGACAAGCCGCCGAAGTTTCCGGCTTTTCAGCGTCGCAGCGGACAGGAGAACTTCAAAACAAACTAATGTGAGAATGGGAACCGCTCCGCCCAGCAGGGAAAATCCGGGGTCTTGTATGGGGAGAGTTGCAATGTCTGATACCAGGATTGTCACCACCAGTTCTGAAGGCTGAAGCTCTCCTAATTGACGTTTTCCCATGAGACGTAAACCGAATACCACAACGATGTAAATCAAAATGGTTCGTAATAAAGTTACCAGCATTTGGGGATTTCTTCCTTTCATGTAAGTTTGACGTGAAAAACTGCCGCGCAGCTCAAAACGAAAGCTTTATATCAGGATGCTGCCCCGCACCCTGCGAAACAACCTCTATGATTCCCAAACAAACGCATAGTATACCTGTATATTCTTTTCCACATTGTACATACTGGAAAGAGAAAAAACGATTCATAAGGGAGAGGAATGGGATGGACCGTCGAACGCAGGCCGGATGGAAACAGCATTTAAAACAATACCTAAACCATTATCGGCGGGAGAGCTATATTTCTCCCGGCAGCGATATTCCCAAGGACGACCGTTTAAAAACGTCATTATCAGAAAATATGATAAATCTGCGGCAGCAGTTTTCAAATTCCAGCGATCTGCTCAACCGTGAAATCCAGATATGCGGATTAAAAGTGCAGCTTCTGGCTTGTGAAGGAATGGTTAGCCTTCAAAGTTTCTCGGAACTGTTAGCAGAACCTTTAAACAGTTTAGAAGGTCAAATGGATTCCCCAGCAGAGCTGTTAGGCTGGTTCCGGGAGCAGGCAGTATTAGCGCTGGATCAAAAAGAGGTGTATACCTATTCACAGTTATTCCAGTTCCTAACCTCTGGATTTGCGGTAGTGCTGGCTGAGGGGCTGGATATAGGGATCTGTTTTGGGCTCCAGGGTTTTAACTTCCGTTCCATTTCAGAACCGAGCGCAGAAGTAAACGTCCGCGGATCGCGGGAAGGTTTTGTAGAACCTGTCAGAATCAATATGACCATGATCCGCCGCCGTATTAAGTCGCCCAAACTGAAATTTGAAATGATGACAGCCGGAAGCCAAAGCCGGACGGATATCTGTTTAGTTTATATGACAGACCGGGTGTCGGAGGATTTTGTCAACCAAACCAGGCTGCGCCTCCAGCAGCTTCCAATGGATATTATATTGGAATCCTCTTACCTCCAGCCGTTTTTGGAAAAGAAACCCTACTCATTTTTTTCGGGAATCGGAACAACCGAGCGGCCGGACACCCTCTGTGCCAAAGTAGCAGAGGGCAGGATTGCCGTCCTGGTAGATGGTACGCCCTTTGCGTTAATCCTTCCCTATCTGTTCCATGAGAATTTCCAAACAGTTGACGATTATACCCATCGGCCTGTTTATGCGGCCTTTGCGCGGCTGTTAAAATATTTATCGTTTTATATGACAATACTGCTTCCGGGATTGTATGTGGCTGTTGCCGTCCATCATTTGGAACTGCTTCCCCATGCACTTTTACGGCGGATTATGGCAGCGGAAGCCTCTACACCATTCCCATTGATGTTTGAAGCTCTGATTATACAGCTTATTTATGAACTGATGCGGGAAGCGGGCCTGCGCCTTCCCCGTCCGGTAGGCCATGCCATCGGTATTGTGGGAGCGCTGGTAATCGGGGATGCGGCGGTAAGTGCAGGGCTGATTGGCTCCCCTATGGTTTTGATTGTCGCGTTGACAGCAATCACGTCTTTTGTCGTGCCGTCCCTTTATGACTCTGTGACAGTCTTAAAGTTTTTGTTTATTCTGGCAGGGGGGTTTTTCGGCTTGTTCGGCGTTACACTGGGCATGTCCGCCCTGCTGTTAAACCTCTGTTCCGTCTCTGTGGGAGGCGTTCCTGCAACCGCCCCTGCTACGCCTTTTAATCCCTATTCCCTGCGGGATATGTTTATGAGGGCTGGATGGCGTTTCCTAGGGAAAAACGTTTTCCATATTGAGGATGTTCCTGGCTCCCAAATGGGGGACAAACGCCTTCATGGCCAGGAAGACCTTGGAAAGGAGGAAACAGGCAAGGATGATTCAAACAAGAATTAGCGGAGCACAGGCAGCAGCGCTGTTGTTTTTAAGCAGAATGTTCGCCCTGCTGATTACTCCCGCCGGAGGGGACCAAGCCGGCCAGGTAAGCGGCGGGCTGGCAGCTTTGGCGGCTCTTGCTTCCTTTCTCTTTCAGTTGGCCCTGTTTATCCCCGGATGGCTTTTGATGAAACGGAATCCGGGACAGAATTTTTCTGAAGCGGTTACGGGCTGTCTGGGAAACTTGGGAAAAGGGATTTCCCTGCTGTTATGGGCTGTGCTGGTTCTGCTGGCTGGCATATCAGCAGCGGAATTTGACCGCTTCCTGGTCAGTGCTGTCTATGAGCAAGCCCCTAAAATGCTCTTTGCCCTGCTCTTTCTCGCCGCGGCGGTTTATGGGGCTTGGCTGGGCCTGGAAGCTTTCGGGCGGTATGCCTATTTTGGATTGACCGTTTTTTTCATACTTGCAGCCAGCCTGTGTTTTTCCTTAGCCGGAGATTTCCATACAGGCGAATTATATGCGCAGACTTCGGTTTCCGCGCCTTCTTTCTGGGGTACGGCATGGGGCATGGCAGCAGGCGATATTGAAATTCTCTGCTTTTTCCTCCTGCTTCCAAATCTCAGAACCGGAAAAACCGAGGAGGGCCGGACAGTTCCCGCTGGGAAACACCTGTTCTTTGCCTGGAATGGGCTGTATACCTTGGCGGCCTGCGGGTTTATTTTGTTGACAGTGGCTGTTTTAGGCGGAAGCCCTTCCGAGGGACATAATTATCCCTTTTACACCCTTGCCTGTGCTGCGGAGGGGCAGCTATTTGCCCGTATGGACGCAGTGCATATGTCTATGTGGGGAGTGTTCGGGCTTTTGCGGTGCTGCCTCCTGCTGTACTGCGCAACGGTTTCCCTGCGCTGTACAGTGACGGTTTCCTCTGGAAAAAACAGGCTGACAGACTGGATTGCCGCCCATAGGACTTTTGTAACAGCGGCGGCAGCCTTTGCGGCTGCAATCCTGTCCGCTGGTTCTCCCAAAATTTTAAACGCCTTCCGCTCAGTCTGGGGAAAGGGAATTCCCCTGTTTCTGCTTTTAATCCTGCTCCCTGCCGCTGCGCTGGTTGCAGGAGCAGCCAAATCCTCGAAAAAGAAAAAGGAGGCCGCCGGTCATGGGGAAGCGTCCTAGCAAGGCTATAAAAAAAATTTTTATCTTTCTTTTTCCCCTTTTCCTGCTTTTGGGCTTGTGCGGATGCCAGGGTTTAAGCGGGAAAAGCCCTAACCAGCGTTCCGTCGCCCAATTAATGGCGCTGGATCTTGCCCAGGATGATTCCCAGGCAGGCCCTGCCGTTCTCCTTACTCTGCGGGTTTTAGACGAGGAAGGTTCGCCGGAAGGCCCGGAAACATTCCAGACCGTCCAGGCACAAGGCAAATCTATCACTGACGCATTAGGGGATATCAGCCGGCAGCTTGGGAAAGATATTTTTCTAAGGGATGTACGGGTCATTTTATTCGGCGAATCCCTTTGCCAAAGCGGAATTGACAACTGCCAGAATTTTTTGAGCCAAAGCTATCAAATTCGCCCGCGGGTATCCATTGCCGCAGCCAATGGGGAAGCATCCCAATTTTTCCAGGACGACGAAAACGGGGAAGCCCCTATTGATTCCATTACTTCCCTGCTGGAATGGGACAGCCGCCCGGGAAACTCGGCTGTCACCGTCATGGAATTGGAGCGGATCCGGTCATCCAGCGAGGGGGACTGTATACTGCCCTTTATCAGCCTGGACGATGAAAAAAAAGCCAAAATTTCCGGTTCCGCTGTTTTTACCGGCGGCAGGCTGAAAATGAAACTGGATAATACTGATACAAAAGACCTCCGCTTTCTTTCTGCTGACCCTCGTCAAACAGTTCTTACAGTTCCCCTCCCCGATAACTGCTCCGCGACTTTCCGCCTTACTGGCAGGAAAGGAAGGATCTATGGCGGGGACAATGACGGCTCCCCCCTTTTCCGCCTGAAATTCCGTTTTGAATTTCAGCTTTTAGAATTTACCGGCAATACGAAAATCCCGCCCCTGGAGAACATGGAAGAAGCCCTGGAGCAAACTATCAATGATGCAATCTCCCATTCCATCCAAAAAGTCGTTTTTGACGGGAACGCGGATATTATGGGGTTAGCATCTGCAATGCGCAGGGACAGTTTGGCATGGTGGAACCAGTTTGGAAGCAGCTGGAGGACATTTATGGATGCGGACAGCCAGGACAGTTTATTCCAGCAAAGCGTTTTTATGCTGGATACTTCCTGTAAAATTGCACAATCCGACATCCGTATCCCGTTATCGGGAAATTAACGTGAGTTCAAGGAAATTTTAAGATTTTCGGTCTTAGGTACGCCATCATCCGCAAACCGTTGGTTTGCTGGATGGCTGAAAGCGAAAACTTGGAGGTTTTGTCCAACTCTGCGGAGTTGGACGA
>CAOJXI010000192.1 GCA_948465665.1 uncultured Clostridia bacterium
CAGATTGGGAACGGAACCAGCTTCGTTGGGGCAGCCCCATTAGGCGGGCTTTCTTCCTCTGTGTCCAACTCCGCAGAGTTGGACGAAGCTGAAAGTTTCCTCTTGCAGCCATCCAGCAAACCAACGGTTTGCCATGATGGCGTACCTAAGACCGATAACCTTAAAATTAGGAACTTTTTCGTGGACTCACATAAAAAATTAAGGACTGGAAAGCTTTAAAGAAAGCTCCAGCCCTTAATTCTTTTCTCCACCTGCCATCCTTGGTTATGAATACAGGTTCTTACTTCTTTTTCTTCTCAAAAAACGTGTCAATCTCTTTCTTTATCTGTTCCGGCTTGGAATCCTTCAGTAAATAGCCTGATGGATTCAGGGGCATAACCTTAATCATCCTGTCCAAATCCCTATTTCCGGTCAAAAAGATTACTGGTATATCCTTAAACTCCTCCTCAAAGCGGAGCATCTCCAATGTCTGCCTGCCGTCGCATACAGGCATTTCATAATCCAGCAGGATCAGGTCAGGCCTGTTCAGGGTGACTGCGCGGATTGCCGCCACGCCGGAAGCAGCCATCGAAACATCGTAATCTTTTTCCAGCATCTGCTTCATATATTGGCGCAGGGTCTGGGAATCGTCCACTACAAGGATTTTCTTTTTCGCGCTTATTTTATCCTGTTCGTCCTTTTTTTCCCGCCTTTGGAGGTATTTTTCCACCTCTTCAATCGCGTTTCTGTTTTCGATAGGCGTACCAACCCCCTTATCCAGCAGATGCGGCGCAATCATGCAGTAGGCAAAATACCCTGTATTGCCGGTACTAAAGAGCAGGCCAGCCTGGATTTTTTCCTTCTCAAAAATTTTCTGGAACTGCTCATAGGAAAGCAGATTTTCCTCTTTTAATTTGTAACTTTCCATATTGGGGAAACACTCCAGGACACGCCCTACAAACTGTTTTATAGTATAACCTTGACGCATGGATCAGCATACTTTCCAGCTTATTCGTTTTAATGCCCATGGCCTGCCCGACTGTATTAATCAGCAGTTTTTCTTCAAAGGCCATAAGGACTTCCTGTTTTTCCTTACCTTTTTTATTTTCATACACCAGCCGATAATAGACTCCCCTGCCGAATTCCTCACCGCTGTAAGCATTGCTTATCATCTGGGATTCCAGTTTGAACATGTCAAATACCAATTCAGAAATTACTTTCTTCAGAGCATCAATTTCCGAACTTGGGAGGGTATGTTCCCACCTTTTCGACCGTTTCCCTACAATAGACAGGTCTTCTGTCAAAGTATGCCCAATCAGCCATCCAGCACAAACCCCCAGAAAATGCCCTACTGTGTCGGGGGAATAATCCGTCTGTTCCAATTCCCGTTCCAAAGCCGGAAGGGTATATTTACGGAACCCATCGTGTATCCGTTTATGCTGTTCGTATCCACTGTAATTAACAGACTCCATATATTTTTCTTCATCGCTGAAATGCTTCATAGCATGGATTTTGAAAAACTTTATTCCTTCGCGGCAGGCCCAGTGGCTGTTTGCACCTTCCTCTTTAGCGGCAAACAATTTGCTGATAATCTGGAACAGTCTCCTATGTTCCTTATCAATAATTTCTACGCCAATTTCATAGTCTTCCTGCCATACTAATTCCCCATACATCTTAATACCCCTCTTACTGCTTTTAATTTTGTCGTCGGTATACCGATTGGATAAATGAGAAGTTTATAGTTATTATCCATACTTAAATATTTTACCACTTGGTGACATCCAATGCAATCCCCTATAGTGCATTTATAGGTAAAAATTGCATATAAATAGTCAAATATATGTTGAATATACCTAATATTGTCCGCGCTATCCTGACTGCCACTACTGTCTGATTAAATTCATGTACGTTCGATGAAACTTTATGCTTTTCTTTTCCAGGTACGCCACCATGGCAAACCTTCAGTTTGTTGGATGGCTGCAACAAAAACTTTCAGATTCGTCAAACTCTGGTGGGCTGAGTTCAGCAGAGCTGAATTGGCGGCCAGAGGAACTTTTTAGGAGAGCTTGTTGCAAGTCTTCTGGACTCTTCAAACTTTTCAGCCTATACTCGTATTAGCTTACTCCCGCAGATTTTCTTTATTGCACTCACGTTTGTTAAAAAGAAATCCGCCTTGTCAGCATGACAAAGCGGTATTTTGGTGGAAAGCATATCCTCTTTTCCCGCAAACCAGCAAAACATTTTTGAGAGGGAAGTGAAGAACTTTCCATTATATCTGCATCCAAATCGAATCTCCATTTATTGTCCCATGGCGGATTCATCACATTCTTTTTCCAGATGTGAAAATTGGTTTAAAATTTTTTGGTGAATTAAAGAATAGTCTTCTAAATTTTGCATGATAAGGTACGGAAAATTGATACGTTTGCAGTCCTCGATCATGATCTGTGATATGCCCGAAAAGGTGTACAGCATATTCTCGTATATATAGCTCTCATTATTATATAAAGACGCAGGTAATTGTTTTAGTTTTTGTGATACGGCTTCTTCTAAAAATTTATAACAACTTATCAGAAAATAGGAATTTGAATGATAATTAATTTTCTCAAGAAAATGCGGTAAGATACAAACACCCTCTGCGATTACAGGATGAGGGTTTTCTTGCCTTTGGTGCAGATTCTCCATAAGGAGTCCAAATGCTTCTTCATAATATTTTATCCAAAAGTCCAAGCAGCTTTGCGGAGAATGCTTCCAAATATCCAACGGATTAGAAAGTTCACGAAGTTCAGACATATATGGTTGCTTATTTTTGGACACATTAGATTTCAGAAAGATATCATCTGTATGGAATACCTCAACACCCAAGTTTCTGTGGATAGCGTCTGTAAAAGTGGTTTTTCCCGATCCGGGAGAACCACCCAAAAAGTATACTCTATTCATCATATACCCCCAAAAAATTGTATTTCTGCTTTCCCACCTCACATCAAATTTAACGCCGGATACCATTCAAGATTGTACAGTATTATGTACGAAAAAGGAAGTTCTATCGAGAGCCGTTTCATTTAAACAAAATAAGTCTGAACGCGAAACACATCCAGACTCGATATGGAACATCGCAACACTATAGATGCAGTTCATGGAATTTGCAAATAGCAGTTTTTACTCTGAAACGGATTCATTATCCGGAGAATCCTCATCATCAGAAGCGGAAATGAACATTTCCTCCGTGATCTGCTGCGCCAGCTTCAGCTTTTCGGTGATGTCAACCAGCGCGTTAGTGGTCGCCTCCAGCGCATCAACCGCTGTTGCCATACGCCCCGCCAGGTGATAATACATAGCCTTATAATCCGGCACGCGAATCCCTCCCAAGCAAATTTTCAACAATTGGCACTGCTCTTAGGAAGCAGTGCCAATTGTTCGTTTGGTGAAGGCGGCGGGAGTCGAACCCGCGTCCGAAAACCTCTCCACACAGGCATCTCCGAGCGCAGTCTGTCATCAACATTCCCTCGTCACACCGCCGACAGACAGGCAGTGCGTCTCAGTAGCCCCTGTCCGACAGGAGAGCCGGGGCACTCTCATCCTGACGTTCACCACTCATCGACGCCTGATCCAGGCCCGTGGTCCTGCCCGGTCAGACGGCTGCTTAATTAAGCAGCAACTAACTGATTATCGTTAGCGTTTGTTTTTAAGTTTCGGGTATTATAGAGGTCCCGCCCTCTGCTCGCTTCCCATGCTTCAAAATCCCCGTCGAAACCTTTACGCCCCCATATAATAAATTGGCGCAAAAAGCTGTATAGACTTTTCAGCATCCTTATTATAGCACAGACCTTCCCAAATGTATACGCTGGTTTGAAAAAATTTTAATAACGAACCATGAACTCCTGGCAGCAAGAAAGTCCCAGCCGTTTTTACCGGCGGGACTTCATAGCGCGTTCAATATCCCTTTGGGCATCCCGCTTGGCCATATCATCCCGTTTGTCATGGAGCTTCTTACCCTTGCACAGCCCAACTTGTACCTTAACATTAGACCCTTTAAAGTATAGGGATACTGGAATTAAAGTATACCCCTGTTGTTTCACCAGCCCAAACAGCCGCAATATCTCCCGCTTGTGCATCAGCAGGCGGCGGGGGCGGATGGGGTCCTTATTAAAAATGTTGCCCTTTTCATAAGGGCTGATGTGCATTTGTTTTACAAGCAGTTCCCCATGTTCAATATCACACCATGCGTCCTTGAGGTTTGCACCATGAACCCGGATTGATTTTACCTCTGTCCCAGCCAGTTCAATTCCTGCTTCAAAGGATTCCACAATGAAATATTCATGCCGTACCTGCCGGTTTTCGGTAATGGTTTTGGTAGATTCCTTTGGCATATCCATTCACCGCCTTTCAATCTGCTATGAAGTTTGTTTTCCTTTATTTTTATTGCGGAACACCCATAAGTTGCTGACCACAAAGTTAATTGCCATGACCAGCACAGTAGAAACCAGTTTGCCAGCCAGTTTATGAAATCCCATTTGTTCTACACAAAGATAAATAATCCCCATCCCAAGCAGCATCATAGCTAGGTTCAGGACAATAAATTTCACCAGTTCCAGGCTAAAAAACCCGTTTTGAGTGTCAAATGTCCACTTCCGGTTGACGACATAGCTGTTAAGCATCCCACAGCAATAGGAAATCACCTGTGACACATACAGCCCCATTCCAGTCAGTGAGACCAGAACCGTATATACTGCAAAGTCTACAACAGTATTCATAACACCCGTTATGCCGAATTTAAGGAATTTCTTTATCTCAGCCCAATGTTCTTTCAAGAATATATCCTCCCATTTGCTGATGCTGAACCGCGCCTTTACAGGCAGTGCTCAATATGCCAGCTATCGTTGGCGGAAAAGGCATAATCTAACCGCGCGATCAGCCAGGTATCGCCGGCAGGTTTTAATGTGAAGCGGTGTCTCTTGTCTGAAACGCCATGGGGATAACATGCCTTTGCCCATACGGTAGAATTGCAATGCGTTTCTACAATGGCCTTTTGGGGACTTTTCATGGTAAAAATAACCTCTAATGTGGGATCGTCGTCCAAATAACTGTATTTTGCAGGTTTGCCAAAGCTGCGGGACGCCCCATATTTCAAAAAACCAGGGACACATCGGGGCTGTACCAGCGCCAAATACCTCTGGAAGTATTCATTGTGCAGCTTGTCGGCTCCTGGGGCGAGCTGGTTTGGGGAACCGCCTGCCGCCAAGTGCTTTCTACGCAGTTCATCATCACGCTCGAATATCTCTGTTTCCAGTTTGGCGTGTTCATGAAGAAGTTCCAACAATGGCGGGACAATCTTGTCCGCCATTGCCCGGAACCTGTCCGGGGTATCCCGAATTATCACCATATTTATATCTATCATAGGCGCTGACCTCTTATTTTAACATGAGTTCGACGGATTAATTCCTTAATTATAAGGGTTCCGGTCTTAGGTACGCCATCATCCGCAAACCGTTGGTTTGCTGGATGGCTGCAAGC
>CAOJXI010000193.1 GCA_948465665.1 uncultured Clostridia bacterium
GGAAGAAAGCCCGCCATAATGGGGCTGCCCCCACGAAGCTGGTTCCAATCCCAGTCTTATCCCTCCCCTGAAGCAATTCCAGCGGGCTTTTTATTAAAATACTGACGAAGCGGTTAGTTATCAGTCTCTTAGGCAAGGTTTACCTTGGCTTTAAGCCTGCTGGGGTATTTCGCGCCTGCGGGCGCGACCAGGGCTGTCTGCCCTGGACCCGACAGGGGCCTTTTTAGGAAAGGCCCCTTGACCCCAAACCTTTTTAATCCGCCTTAGTTTGTACTCATCTTAGCTTGTGCCCGCAAATCAGCTTACAAACAATATGACGGAACGCGCGGATGTGCGTTCCGTCATACTACCTTTAAGTTGCAGAGGTGTTTCGCCCTCTGTGGAGAGCGACCAAGGGACTTTTAAGGAAAGTCCCTTTAAACTCTTTAAAACTTTTTAATTGCTGTGCGCCGTTCTGATTTCCCTATACAGTAAGCTTTAAGCTGTTAGGATTCCTGATTTCCAGATGATGTTTGAAATCCTTCTACAACGTCCTCCTCCAAAAGTTGAGAAACGTCCACACTGAAAACGCTTGCAAATGCGGCCAACTCAATATCAGTAACAAACCGTTTACCGCTTTCAATCCGTTGGATCGCATTTTTATCCAAATCCAAACCGGTAATTTGCAGCATATCAGCCAAAGCGCGTTGGGAAACGCGAGGAATCATCCGTCGGCGCAGTTCATAGATTTTCCTACCGCAAAGGTTATTGCGGCCATTTTTCGCCCTATTGGTAAACATTCTTTCTAACGCCGCCTTTCTTCTATCAGACACGCGTAATAAATTAAACTTTGCTATAAGAGCCTGTTTAGAATCTCCCCGCGCACGTCTTAGCGGCGGATTTTCCGCCCAGACTGCGTTAAAAATCCTTGCAATCCGTCAAGGATTGCTGCGGGTTTTTGCCTTGCTGGGCAAAAATCCGCTCGCTAATCCGCACACGTTGAGATCCTAAACAGGCTCTAGGGTATACGAAAGCGCAGCGAAATAATAAAAACGGCTATCTTCGACAGCAGTCACGCAGCCTTGCAACCTGCGGACACCAGTAAAGCAGCCCTGTTTTTGATTACTTCGTGTAATACGTTCCAAAACGGATATGCCCGGCAGACTCCCCCGCTGACAGCGGAAAGGAAGAAAAGATGGGAGGATTTTCAGCCCCAACCCGCTGAAAAACAAACCGCATCCACAGTCCCGCTGTAAGAGCCAGCCAATTCGTTTATTAAAGAATTGCGCCTTAATATACCATTGCAAACACCTCTAATGACATTATATGGTTTTTTTCGCGTTCTGTGACATTCACTTTATGCCATGGGCAAAAAATTGCATAAACTTTATTAAAACCCGCAATAACATACATAATTTAGTTTAGAACAATTATATTCTTTCAATAAATAACGTCAAAATGCTTAAAAGGAAAAGGTAAAAGCAAAATTATTTACATCCGTCCTTCACTGGAGTAGTAGGCAACAATTTTTTTGAAAATTCTAAGAAGTTGAGCGCAGTCATCTTCCCCCAGCCAATTAAGCATTTCTGAAATCCTCTTTTGATTTCGTTTACGGAGGTAATCAGCCATTTCCCAGCCTTTGCGGGTTGGAAGCACTTGGACAACCCTGCGGTCTTCTTTAGTACGGCGGCGTTCTAAAAGACCTTTGTTTTCCAGTGCGTCTAAAAGAGGTGTAACAGTGGAAGGTGCCAAGTCAAGCGTTTCACTGATAAGGGATGTACGTATCCCCACACTTATTCCATCTTTGTTTTCTGTTTCCCTCCTGCCTTCCTCTAAAGCCTGTTCTAAACAACATCCGCAAATTGCAACCAAGGCAGTTTGTTCGCTGTACCGCATTTTAGCGGCTTCGTCGGACGCCTCCCCCTCTCTTTTCTGTACATCCTGCTTGACGCTTCTTAGCACGCCAATCATGAGATTGGAAAGCTGGGTTAAATACGTTTCCTCACTGTTTCCAGAATCTTGTACAGAAGACCCCCGCTCCTTTTGCATCCTCCGCGAACCCCCTTAGCCTTTGAATCTTATATGTGTTTTTATACCCGTTTTCCAGAGACTTACAATTATTATAATTTCATTATAGCGGATTTTTTCGGCAAATTCAACGGATAAATGTGAACCCTTCTTAAAATCCATTTTATAAATACATCTGCAATTTATCTTAATTTTATAACATCAGGAGAATATTATATGAACCTGCTTTTCATTGCTGTCAATACTCAGTACATCCATACCAATCCGGCAGTCCGTATTCTCCGCCAACGGCTGATTCAAAGGTTTCCCCAGTCGTCCGGGCAGGTACAGATAGCTGAATTTACCATTAACCAATGGGATGACGATATTTTGGGCGCAATCTACCGGCTTCATCCAAAAGCATTGGGGTTTTCCTGTTATTTATGGAATATCGACATAGTTCGCCGTCTCTGTACAGAATACCGGAAAATCGACCCTTCGGCAGTGATTTTCCTCGGCGGGCCGGAGGTGTCTTATGATGCCCAAGCAGAATTAGGACGCCTCCCTGCTGCGGACTTTATCCTTTGCGGGGAGGGTGAATATACAATTGAAAATATCTATCCATTCCTTTCCCAATGGAAACCAGCATTGGAAGCGGTCTCCCGCATCCCCGGCATTGTTTACCGAAATGGCGGGAAAATCTGTACCAACCCTCCCGGCGAACCCGTGAAAATGGAGGATGTCCCTTTCCCATACTCGGAAAAAGAACTGAAAAGCGGGCGCATTTTGTATTATGAAACTATCCGAGGCTGTCCTTTCCAGTGCCAATATTGCCTCAGCTCTGCGGAAAAGGGCGTTCGCTTCCGGCACTTAGAACAGGTTTTCCGGGATTTTGACTGCTTTTTAGGCGCGAAGGTACGACAGGTAAAGCTGGTTGACCGGACATTCAACTGTTCCAAGCCTCATGCTATGGCAATTTGGAAATACCTGTCGGAACATGACAATGGAATTACAAATTTCCACTTTGAATTGGCGGTAGAGCTTTTGGATGAAGAAACGCTTGACTTTCTTTCCAAAGCCCGTCCGGGATTATTCCAGTTTGAAATCGGGGTGCAGTCCGCCAACCCGGAAACGCTCCAGGCAATCCGCCGCCCCGCGGACATGGAACATATCCGTTATGTTACACAGCGGATCCACAGCGGCGGAAATATCCACCAGCATTTGGATTTAATTGCAGGGCTGCCCTATGAGGGGTTCGCGTCCTTTGCAGACAGCTTCCGGCAGGTCTATGAGATGAAGCCTCATCAGCTCCAACTTGGGTTTTTAAAGCTTCTGAAAGGTACCGGGCTTTACCGGGATGCAGACACATATGGGATAGTCTGCCGCGATACTGCTCCTTACGAAGTGCTGAAAACCCGCTGGCTGTCTTATAGGGAGCTGTTGGAGCTGAAGGACATAGAAGCTATGGTAGAAACCTATTACAACAGCGGGCGTTTCCGATTCAGTGTCTTAGAATTGGAAAAACATTTTCATTCCCCATTTGCTTTTTATCAATCCCTTGCCGCTTATTGGCGGGAAACCGGGGCATTTGAACAAAACCATCGGAACGAACAAGTTTACGAGCTGCTTTGGCTGTTTTTCCGGGACAGCTTGTCTCCTTCCAATGGGGAACTGGAAGGGTTCAAATGGCTTCTGAAACATGACCTGTGCTTACATCAAAAACCGAAGCGTTCAGAAGAACGCATTGCAGTAAGCTTGTACTCCGCCTATCGTAATAAGGTGTCCGCCTTTTATCATTCCCAGGAACAGTGTGAACAGCTTCTTCCTTCTTATGTTGGGTTAGACCCTCATCAGGTCGCAAGAATTACCCATATGGAGGTATACCCTTTTGATCCGCGTTCAGGGCTTCCTTCCTGCTGGAAGCAGGACAGGGCAGCAGGAATGATGCTCTATGATTATCAGAACCGGGAATGGAACGGCATGGCTTCCCATCATTGGCTGCCCTTTGCAAAAGAACAAGACAGCCATACATAAATTTCTTTTGAAACTATTATAAAATTTTGGCGAATCTAATTACTAACATTGACAAGCTGTGGATAATTTTATAAAATAATTTTGTAAGAAATGCCGAAGGACTAGAAATTTTCGGCTCCAACCCCTATAAACGGAAAGAGAGGAAACACAAATGGCCAAAAAAAGATATGCGCAGGTAGGAACCGGCGGCAGGGCAAGGTTTTTCTATGAGGCGGTAGCTTCCAAATACAACGAAACCAGTGAAATCGTCGCATTTTGCGATGTAAACCAAACCAGGATGAACTTTGCGAATTCCCGTTTGGAAGCTCTGGGTGCAAAGGCAGTTCCTACCTACAAGCACTATGAATTTGAAAAAATGATTGAGGAAATCAAACCGGACTGTGTCATTGTTACATCGGTTGACCGGACTCATGACTGGTATATCATTAAGGCCATGGAACTGGGCTGCGATGTCATCACCGAGAAACCCATGACCATTGACGAAAAGCGCGCGCAGAATATTATTGATACTCAAAAGCGCACTGGCCGCAATGTCCGCGTTTCCTTCAACTACCGTTATGCTCCCACCAACACCAAAATCCGCGAACTGATTATGGATGGTACTATTGGCGATGTGTACTCTGTCCACTTTGAGTGGTTCCTGAATACCAGCCATGGCGCAGACTACTACCGCAGATGGCACCGCAACAAGGAGAATTCCGGCGGCCTGCTGGTACATAAAGCTACCCATCACTTTGACCTGGTTAATTTCTGGCTGGGTTCCAGCCCCGAAATTGTCTATGCTATGGGTTCATTGAACTTCTATGGCCGTACCAATGCTGAAAGGCGTGGTGTGAAAGAATTCTATTACAGGTGCCATGGCAGTGAAGCTGCCAAAAACGATCCGTTTGCTTTGGACATGGAAGCCAACCCCACCTTGAAAGCCCTTTACCTGGACGCGGAGCATGAAGACGGATACATCCGCGACAAGAGCGTTTTCTCCGAAGAAATCTCCATTGAAGATACCATGGGCGTTATGGTTCGCTATAAAAATAACGCTATCCTCACCTACTCCCTGAATTCCTACCTGCCCCTGGAAGGGCTGCGGGTTGGATTCAATGGCAGTAAGGGACGGATTGAGATGGAAGTTTTTGAGAACTCCTATGTCAACGCTGGCGGGGATAAGTCCAATGAAGGCTCTGTCCGCAGCAAGAAGATTATGGTATATCCGATGTTTGGGCCTGCCTATGAAGCCAAGGTCGAGGAAGGTGTCGGAGGGCATGGCGGCGGCGACCCTGTACTGTTGAATGATATTTTTGGCGTGCCTGTTGAGGATAAATTCCACAGGGCAGCAAACCAGGTAGACGGTGCAATGTCCATTTTGACCGGTGTCGCGGCCAATAAGTCTATTGCCTCCGGTATGCCAGTAAAGATTGCAGACCTCGTTAAATTCTAAATAATACGGGTTCGATAAAGCAAATTTGCGGGAG
>CAOJXI010000194.1 GCA_948465665.1 uncultured Clostridia bacterium
TTACCTTGGCTTTAAGCCTGCTGGGGTATTTCGCGCCTGCGGGCGCGACCAGGGCCGCCTGCCCTGGACCCGGCAAGGGCCTTTTTAGGAAAGGCCCCTTGACCCCAAACCTTTTTAATCCGCTCCAGCTTGTACTCATCTTAGCTTTCTCCCGCAAATTTGCTTTACAAAAACGCGGGGACGGTATATCTATACCGTCCCCTAAAAACTTTATGCTTTCCCAATCGAACCGAACAATTCCATTTTTTCCTTTACCGCCGCCATAATTGCCTCATAACCTGGTTTCAGCAATTTTCTGGGATCATAACCCTTGCCTTTTTTATCAGAACCAGCTTCAATATATTTCCTGGTAGCGTCTGCAAAGACGATCTGGCACTCAGTATTCACATTAATTTTAGAAACACCCAAAGAAATAGCCTTTTTAATCATATCTTCCGGGATGCCTGTCCCTCCATGCAGAACCAGGGGAATCCCGCCGGAGACCTTTTCCACTTCGGCTAAAACGTCAAAATCAAGACCAGGCCAGTTAGCAGGATACGGCCCATGGATGTTTCCAATGCCAGCCGCCAGCATGTCAATTCCCAGGCTGGCGATTCTTTCACATTCCTTGGGGTCAGCCTTTTCGCCGCCGCCGATTACGCCGTCTTCCTCTCCGCCAATCGCGCCGACTTCTGCTTCAACGGAAACGCCTTTTTCCTTAGCGCGGCGGATGACCTCTTTGGTTTTTTCAATGTTTTCGTCAATGGGATAGTGGGAGCCGTCAAACATAACAGAGGAAAACCCAGCTTCAATACAGCCCAAAGCGCCTTCATATTCGCCGTGGTCAAGATGGAGCGCAACAGGAACGGTAATGTTCAGGGATTTCATCATACCGTTGACCATTCCAACAACGGTTCCATATCCGGTCATATATTTTGCAGCGCCTTCTGATACGCCGAGGATAACAGGGGAATTGCATGATTGGGCAGTATTCAGAATGGCTTTTGTCCATTCCAGATTGTTAATGTTGAACTGGCCAACGGCATATTTTCCAGCCTTGGCTTTTTGGAGCATTTCTTTTGCAGATACCAGCATGATGTGCTACCTCCTAAATATATTTACATTTCCCGCTTTCCATAAAAGGAAAGCATAAGAGCCTGTTTAGAATCTCCCCGCGCACGTCTTAGCGGCATATTTTTCGCCCAGACTGCGTTAAAAAACCTTGCAATCCGTCAGGATTGCTGCGGTTTTTTGCCTTGCTGGGCAAAAAATCCGCTCACTAATCCGCACACGTTGAGCTCCTAAACAGGCTCTAAGGATTTCAGCTTAATTAATTATAAAAGAATTATCTTCCAAATGCAACGGGAAAATAGTGTTTAACCTAAATCAAAATGAACCCATGTCTTCCAGGGCTTCTGGAGCGTCTGCCACAAGGGCGGCGGCAGAATCTGGGGGAAGAACCTGGCCGCGTTCTGCTGCATCCTGCCGCATAAACTGATCCATGGCGTCTGCCACCTGTTTGGAATAGCGTACAGCCTCTACAACGGTTTTAGCGCCTTTGACCACATCCCCGGATGCAAAAACACCCCGGCGGGTTGTATGGCCGTTTGCATCAGTAATAATAAGCCCCCGCTCATTTACATCTATGCCATAAGTAGTGGAAACAATTTGGCTCCTTGGGCCCTGGCTGATGGAAATAATCGTAGAATCTGCTGCAAACAGCTTTTCAGTACCAGGGATTTCAATAAAGGAACCATCCTCTTTTTCTTCTACATCGCGGAAAATCGCCCCATCGTCGTTAAGTTCCACAGGGGCTTTGCAGTATTCAAAGCTCACGCCGTCCATCATGGCGTATTCTGTTTCATGCTGGCTGGCAGCAACTGTGCTTGCGCGCGAGAAAACCGTAACAGTCTGCGCACCTTTCCGAAGTGCTGTTCGCGCCACATCCATAGCAGCGTTTCCGGCACCGATTACATTGACGGTTTCCCCAAGGTTGTATGCGTCCGGGTTGCTGAGATAGTCAATAGCAAAGTGGACATTGCCCAAACTTTCCCCGCGGATTCCCAAAGTGTTGGGCTTCCATACCCCTGTGCCGATAAAAATAGAACGGTATTCGTCCCGGAATAAATCGTCTACCCCAATGGCAGCCCCAATAGAAGTGTTGGGGCGGATACGGATTCCCATTGCAGTCATAAGCTTTTTATAACGATCTAAAATGGTTTTTGGCAAACGGAATTCCGGTATGCCATATCGAAGTACCCCGCCAATTTGATCGCGTGATTCAAAAATGGTTACGTCATAACCGCGGGTTGCCAAAATAATGGAAATGGTTATGCCTGCTGGCCCGGAACCAATTATAGCGCACCGGATATTTTTACGGGGGGAGAGAACAGGTTTTAACTTGTCCAAATAGTTATCGGATATATAATTTTCAATACTGCTGATATGGATTCCAGAACCCTTGCGGTTAAGCACACAATGGCCCTCACATTGGTTCTCATGGTTGCAGACCATGGAACAGACCAGGGACAGGGGATTGTTTTGAAATAGCATCTGCCCTGCATCGTTGATGCCGCCTGTAATAAAGGCGTGTATCATGTCTGGAATAGGAGTATTAATGGGGCACCCGGTACGGCACAGAGGTTTTTTGCAGTTGAGGCAGCGTTTAGCCTCGTTGATTACATGGACAGCCATAGGAGGATTCCTCGCCTTCTGTAAAGTGGTAGGGGTTTAAGTGAATATGACAGTGTTTTACGCTTTTTTCATTTGCTTTTTATTCATTATACCACAAAAAATGGAAACATCAAGAAGGCTGTCCCTTTTTTCTTTAGATATTAGGATAGAGGATGGTTAAAGCAGGCCAGCCATAAAGTTTTCATAAGCATCGTCCAACCCGTCATAGGGATTAGGATTTCCGCCGTTTGTGCTTTTGCACTGGTTGTCGCTGTATTCTTGGCCTACTGCGAATAATTCCCCAATCGTGACAGGACATCCCATTTCACAGGCAATACGGCAAAACTCTGCCATGGGATCAGCTGCCTGCCGCGTGCTGAGAAGTCTTTTTCGGAGCGCTTCATCCTGACAGGCTTTGTCTAAAAGCAGATGTAGTTGATAGCCAACGCGATCCATATAATTCCTCCTTTATTGTTAATGCGGTCTTATTATATCCCAACGGATTCCTCCTTGGCAAGTATTTGGAACCCTGGATTTCCAACTTTTCAGAAAATATCTTGACCAAATGCGTAAAAGGCTATAAACTAAAAGAAAGAAATTTACATCCAGGAGGGACTACCATGGAAAAATATGCTTGGAAAGCTACCATCAAGGAAGGCCGTTTAGATGAGTACATCCGCCGCCATAACAATATCTGGCCGGAAATGAAAGCATTGCTGAAATCCGCAGGCATCTGTAATTATACCATTTGGAATACTGGTAATGAGCTGTTTGGCTACTATGAATGCGAACATGGGGTGGAGTATGCGGCAAAGGTTCAGGCGGAAAGCCCCATTGTTGACAAATGGAATGAATTTATGAAGGATATTATGATTATGGAGATGGATCCTGTAACGGGGGCACAGCCTTTGATGAAAAAGGTATTTACATTGGATTAATGTAGTGCCAAAAGTTCCTGCCTTTTTAGGCTGCCATCTATTGGGAATGTAACATCTGAAACATGTTACATTCCCTTTCTGCTGATCTGCTGTACAGCAAAGGCACAAACAGGCAGAAAAGCCGCCGACAGCAGGAGCAGGTTGATAAGCGGCGGAAAATGCAAAAACCTCATCATGAAAAAAGAATATGGTTTCAGAAACATCCAGATATTATATTCCTTTATGACAATGGGGAAAGAAAACCTGTGGAATAGGAATTCAAACAGGATGACAGTTCCCGATATGCTGACCGCCGTTATGAGGGCCACAGAAGCGCAGGAAATGTACAATATGAAAAGGCTCAATATAAGGCATCCAATACTCAGGCAGACAAAAGAAAATATAAGGTACTGGGAAACTGTCCATTCTGTGGGAAGTTCCAGCCCCGCGGCTGCACGGTTCATCTTTAAAGTTCCGTCAAACAAGCCGCAGACAGAAGTTGCCGCAACCGTAATGGTCCCAGTCATAATACAGCAAAACACAGAAAAAATACTTCCTGCCAGTATTTTTGCAATGCTCCTGCCTTTGCTGCCAATCAAACATGCTGCGGGTATTTGATTGACGCCCTGTTCCTTATCCCCTGCAAAAACAGGGGATAAGGCTGTAATCAGGATGGCGGCAAGGAAAAATGGCGCAATAAAATGAATCAGGATGATGGGGACGCTTTCCACGTCGGAGAAATAGCTTTGCCGGAAGCCGTCAAACAGGCACAGGATAAATGCCGAAGCAGTATATGCCGCTGCCAGGATCCAGTTTATTTTCCTGTAAAGCAGGTTTTCCAGTTCAAACCCGGCAATTTTCAGTATTATTTTCATCAGCCTTTAACCTGCTTCCTTGTGTATATAATGCAGCAGGCTGCAAGACATACTATCATAACTGCCAGGTTGAAAACCGCGTTTATGGCAAGGGTAGGAACCATGTTTCCAAAAACGTTTGTAAAATGCCCTGATTCCATAAGTTCGAACTGCGTCTGAAGCATGAAAAGGCTTAATTCTCCTGGCAGGGACAAAAGGGAGGAAAGATATTTCGGGAAAGAAATTGTATTAGCATAAACGGCTGTGCCGCCATAATAGATTCCTGCAATAAAAAAGGGGATTAAGGCGTTTTTACTGTATGCCGATATGCACATAACAATACTCCCTAAAGTAAACCCGGCTAAAAGCGTCCCTAAAACCTGCCTGAAGCAGAAGCCGTATACAGAACCGCCATAGGGCGTCAGGGAAAGGCCGTATGTACTGGCGGCAGAAATGGAAACGCCGGAGGAATGGTAACAAACAGCGGTAACAGCCATATAAAATGACTCCATGATAAGTACAACGCTGAAAACAAAAATACCTGCTGCTGTCGATTTGCTGAAAAAGACCCCTCTGCGCCCCTTCCGCGAGGTAAGCAGGGCTGACTGGGTGCGGCTGGTATATTCGTCAGAATAGATGCCTGCAAGCCCGGCAATAATCACCAGCATAATTAATCCCGGAAATAAAGCGGCATGATTTACATCTATAAAATTATTTGCGCTTTTTTCTAAATTCAGTTCAATCGACACAGGAGTATTTTGATATATCTGTAAAAGTTTTGTTTTTGCCCTGGACAGGGCAGTCCCGTCAGGTTCGGCAGCGTCTTGGGCAAGTTCAGCTATTGCAGATTTGCGGTTATCTGTCCGTTCGTAGTAATTGTTAATGATAACCGCTAGTTCATTCGTCAATGTCCGATAAACGCGCTCGTTTGAATGGTATCCTTCAATATATTCAAAAACTGTGCCGGGGATAAAGGGTTTCATTTCCTCAGTAGTACATTGATAAGGGCCATATAAATTAGGAAAACCGCAAATACAAGGCTTTTCGGAGCCTACC
>CAOJXI010000195.1 GCA_948465665.1 uncultured Clostridia bacterium
TGTCTCTTAGAGCCTGTTTAGGATCTCAACGTGTGCGGATTAGCGAGCGGATTTTATGCCCAGCAAGGCAAAAATTCGCAGTAATCCTGACGGATTACAAGGATTTTTAACGCAGTCTGGGCGGAAAATACGCCGCTAAGACGTGCGCGGGGAGATTCTAAACAGGCTCTTAGGCAAGATTTTATGTTCATTTTAAGCAAGCTGGGGTATTTCGCGCCTGCGGGCGCGACCAAGGGGCTTTTGAGGAAAGCCCCCTGGACCCGAAACCTTTTTTATCCGCCCCAGCTTGTACTCATCTTAGGTTATCCCCGCAAATTAGCTTTATCCACCTTACGTTAATTTACTGGCAGCGGCAATACGGTAAGAATCCATTAAATCCACACATCCTGCGATATTCACATTCCCCTGAAACAATTCCCGCATAGCGGCTGACATATCCGCAGGCCGGTACCCGATAATTTTAGGTTCCGCAGTTGAAACCCGCTGGTACTCCATAATAGAAGGCATAGCATCTGTAACCATATCCGACTGTATATTAGTGGTCTGTCCCTGAAAGCAATTAACCGTAGCAATCCCATCAAAAGCCCTGTTATAATTTTCGGCAGAAGCGCAGAATTCAAGGAAATCCAGTGCAGCATCTACCTGCCCTGATTGATTTACCATCATCATATTGAGGTTGCCGCCCTCATAGGTACCAGAATCGGCAGTATTCATAAAAACAGGCATTAAAGCGAAATCCTCTTTGGTATACCCTTCCCCATCCGCACTTTTAAAATCCGTATAAAACCAAGTATCCCAGATAAAAATCATAACCGCCTTTCCAGAACTCATATTAGCGCTGAGGTCGTCCCAGGAATTTGTAAGGAACGCTTTACCCAGCCACCCGCAATGGGCAGCATGATTAATCCAGCTCACCATATCCGTGACAGCGGGGATATCGGCATAGGAAACCTCGCCGCAGTTTAGCTGTTCCAAAAGGTTAGGGTTATCGGCAAAAACGGGATCCAATGCAAATTGGTATACCCAGTTTCCGCCGTCTTCAGCCCAGCAGAGCGGCGTATATCCAATGTCAGTCAATGCCTGGCACAAAGCATTAAAATCCGCCTGCGTCCTTGCTGGTTTCAGCCCCAGGGAATCTAGGAGGGTTTTGTTATAGTAGCAGCCAGAGATAGAATTTTCCCAAAAAGGCAGCCCTAAAAGATTTCCTTCGCTGTCCTGGCAGTAGGCTTTGGAGCTGTCAGTCAAATCATCTGCCCAGTCTTCATTGTTGAGAAATAGGAATTGGTTGGAATCCATAAGTTCATTTAAATCTGAATTGTTGAAGTGCATCAGTAAATCAGGAGTATTATTTTTGTCAAACGCCTTTTCTACAGCGTCGTCAAATTTGGTATCTTCTATTTTAATAAGTTTCATTTTGTTTCCAGTAGCTGATTCGTACAGTTCAAAAATACGTGTCATATAGCTTTTTTCCAAATCGGAGGTTTTCCCCATAATGGAAAGCGTGACATGTTTAGGAATTTCCTGTCTGGCGCAGGCCGTTAAAGGGAAACTGATACATAAAACCGCTGCCAGCAGGAACAAAAGGATTGTGGAAAATCTTTTTTTCATGGATTAAGCTCCCCCTTCTTTGATATTCTCCTTTTCTTCGGCGTCCTGCCTCAGCCTGCCAAGTATTTTCTTCACCTCAGCCATGTCAATAGGCTTGGCAAGATGGCCGTCCATACCTGCATCTAAAGCGTTGCGGACATCTTCCGCGAAAGCGTTTGCTGTCATTGCAACAATAGGAATTGTTTTTGCCCTGGGATGGCTGCACACCCGTATCTGCCGGGTTGCTTCGTATCCGTCCATAACATCCATCTGTACATCCATTAAAATCATGTCGTAATAGTTGGTTTCGGATTGCTGGAACATTTCCAGCGCCACTTTGCCGTTTACAGCAATTTCGCATTTTGCGCCTTCCATGTCAAGCATTTCACTTAGTATTTCAGCGTTTAATTCATTGTCCTCCGCTGCAAGGAACAGAAGCCCGTCTAAAATGCTTTCTTCCGGTTCATCTGGTTCCATTCCATCCTCTAATGCTTCTATATTGGGATGGAGCGTGCTTAATACCTGCTGGAATGTAGATACAAAAAATGGTTTGGGAAGGAACGCATCAATTCCCGCCTCTCTTGCTTCATCCTCAATGTCGCTCCAGTCATATGCTGTCAGCACTATAAGGGGGATATCCCTTGAAACTTCTTCCCGAATCCATCGGGCTGTTTCAGCCCCGCTCAGTCCAGGCATACGCCAATCTAACAGGATAACATGGAACGCTTTCCCTGCCTTTTGCGCCTGGGCAGCCATTTCCACTGCTTCCGCTCCTTCTGTTGTGTAGGAAACATCTACTCCTATTCTGCGCATTGCCTCCTGTATTTCCAGGCAGACATCTTCGTCATCATCCGCAACTAAAACCCTTGATATCTTCTGGCTGCGCCAAAAAGCGTCCTTTTCAGCAGTTGAAGAAGCCGGAAGGGAAAAGGAAAGTTCTACTGTAAAAATACTGCCCTTTCCAAGCTGGCTTTCCACCTGTATCACGCCGCCCATTAATTCAATCAGGTTTTTGGTAATCGCCATGCCAAGCCCCGTCCCTTGGATTCTGCGGGTCATGTCGTTGACTTCCCGCGCAAAGGGATCAAATACTGTTTTTAAAAATTCGTCGCTCATGCCAAAACCATTGTCACGCACAATAAAACGTAAATGCGCATATTGGGGGGTTTTTTTAGGCATTTCTTCTACAATAAAAGAAATTTCTCCGCCATCCTGCGTATATTTAATTGCGTTTGACAACAGGTTAATCAAAATCTGGTTCAGGTGAAGCTTATCCCCTATTAAATGTTCCGCAGGATGCCCCTGGGCATGAAATTCAAGGGTTTGATGTTTGGCTTTCGCCTGCGGATGTAAAATGAAATAAAGTCCTTCCAGCAGTTCAGGAAGGCTGAACTCCACTGTATTCAGCGAGGCTTTGCCGCTTTCAATTTTGCTCATATCCAGCACGTCATTAATCAAACTTAATAAATGCTGGCTGGAAGACGTTATTTTACGGGTGTATTCTTTTACTTTGTCAGGGCGGTCAGCATCCTTTGCCAAAAGAACCGAAAACCCGATAATTGCGTTCATAGGGGTGCGGATATCATGGGACATATTGGAAAGGAAATGGCTTTTGGCTTCATTAGCGCTTTTAGCGGCTTCCAGGGCCTCCTGGAGATTTTGGGTCATCTTCCTTTCCTGGGTGCGGTCAGACATAACCACAATAAATTTTTCTATATCCTGGATTTTTTCACGGTAAATCATTTCCCGGTACCAGTGCCGTTCCCCGGTTCCATGGTGGATATGCTCCCGCTCCAGTTGGCGGCAGCCATGAACCGGGATTGACATTAATTCCTCTGCTGAAATCATACTGTCAGAACTGGAAAGCGTATCCCCCAATACGGAAATATCCTCCATAACATCCTCCAGGGTGATTCCTAAAAGACGTTCTATATTTGGGCTGAGATAATCCACCTCCCAGGTTTCACTGTTCAGCATTAAACAGATATCATCTACATTATTGGAAAGGGTATCAAACATCAATTCCCGATACTGAATTTCCAAAGCGCTTGCCTTTTCCTGTTTCCTAACATGGGAAACAACCTGAAATATGAGAAAAGAGCTTATCAGCAAAAAGATTTTAATCAGCACATCAAGGGTAATGTGCTGAATTTTAAGCAGACTGGCACTGGCTGCGGATTCAGGGACTACCCCCAGCAAAACACAATCCTGGTATCCTACCGGCTGATAGGAAATATAATAATTTACTCCGCCAATCCGACAGCGGAAGACGCTGGAAACCTGGTTTTCCCAGTCCTGGCGCAATTTCTCCAGTGCTTTCTCATCCAGGTCAGAGCCGGCGCGGAGATAAGAAATATAGTTTCCAAATATATCGCCGCCGCTTTGGGTGGACAGCATGACCCTGCCATCAGTATAAACCACAAAGCATCTTGACTGATCGGAAAAGGCATTAATATCCAGGGATTGTATCATATCGGCGTTGGTATAGCTGATTCCGACTGCTTTATAAGGAAAATCCTGATATCTCCCCTCTGAAACAGGAACTGCAAACAATGTCACAGCCTGCCCTGCTGGGAGGGTTTCATTTATGATAAGCCTTTCCTCCTGCTGAAACAGGCAGTCCTGTCCCCCTTCCAACGAAAAATGCCCTTTTTCTCCATCAGGTGTAATATAATTCCCCTCGCAGTCAATAAAATAAAACTCCGAAAATTTGAAATCTTTTTGGCGCTTCTTTATAAAATCTAAAATTTGGCTGTCTTCTTCCGATTGGATATGGTAACTCCAATCCTGTAAACATTCCCAGTTCTTTTCCAGAAATGACCGGAAGTTATTATTAACCTGGTTGTATATTTCCACCAGATAATTTGTACTTTCTTCATAAACACATTTGGAAACATATTGAAAATATAGATGGCCTATCAATACAATCAATATAATCGTAACACACAATAAAATGACTGCAATACCCCGCCGATACCACGACTTCACTGTTATGTCCCCCTTTTTATGCCGGGAATCCACAAAACAAACATCTCTAAGCCTATTTCATTTGCCCTCCTTCCCCGCCAACTTAGAGCCTGTTTAGCACTCCCCGCGCACGTTGAAATACTAAACAGGCTCTTATACGACGAGACAAATTCTGTTATTTTTATTTTAGCATTAGATTGACATAACGTCAAATATTTTTTTGCATTTTTTTAGGCAATCTGCACATTAAGAGCCTGCCTTTGGCTCATTAGAAAGGATTAAGCAACGCTCTGCAATATTAACAACTGAAACACCCTTTTCCAAGCAGTAATTTACCGTATATCGCGTTCCGCCCTTCTGCGTGTTCGGCCTTAAAAAAGCAATACATATATCGCTGTGTTCTGCCAGGTAACGGTCACGGCAAAGCATACAACCATCATAATAAGACTGGGATGTATAGATGATTTCATCTGCTTGGGAGCAGATTTGTTTATAACGGGCAATTTCCTTTTGCGGCCAGCCTTTTGTTTGATTGTGACAGGGCAAAATGAGAATTAAACGAACCCATGGATATATTTCCCGGAAAAATAAAACTGTCTCAGCGGCAATTGTATCAAAACCCAGCGCGCCGCCAACAAGAAACTGACATGGTTCGCTGTCAGCCAGAAGCGTTTCAATTACAGATAAAAGTTCATATTGGATAAACTGCGTTTCCTCCTGGGATAAACGACGGTGGCCTGAAAAACAGCAGCGCATATTTTTACTCCCTTTGTAATTTGTGTCTGCAAAACAGATAAAATGTGAGTTCCATAAAGCTAATTTGCGGGGATAAGCTGAGATGAGTACAAGCTGGGGCGGATTAAAAAGGTTTCGGGTCCAGGGGGTTGTGCAGCGG
>CAOJXI010000196.1 GCA_948465665.1 uncultured Clostridia bacterium
AGCCCCCTGGACCCGAAACCTTTTTAATCCGCCCCAGTTTGTACTCGTCTTAGCTTACTCCCGCAAATAAACTTTTCTTTTTTTAACAAAATTGTACTAAAGGGGTAGAAATTGAAAAAATGGCATGGTATAATTCACTCATAAATGGATGGAAGGGGGATAACCCATGGCTCCAACACCAGAGTGGATACAGCTTTACAACAAAAAAAGAACCTGGACGCGCTGTCCAAATGACCTTAACGCATACTTTACTGACAAGGAGGTTTGCGGAAAGCCGATCGATCAAATTTCCCTGGGAGGGATATCCATACCAACGGGGGAAATCCTGGCACGTGATCCCTTAACATATATGAGTCGGGATCAACAGCCATATTTCCAGAAGGTACCAACAGGGGAATATAAAGCAGAAGCATGTATCATACTTCCAGAGAATGGAAATTATGGACGTTTTGCGGCAGTACGCGTATGTTTTACAAAACGTCCTGCGATATATCATGAAGAAGCCCTAACTGGGGAGGAAGATTTGGTAAATCTGCGGGAAGGGGAATATTTTGGTTTCAATGTGGATGCAGGGCTCGCTTGTGTCTGTGACGTTAAGGTGAGGGATGCCTTTTGTGATTTTATGGACGAGTGGGAACAGGAACGGCCTGGGGATAATTTATATGATGATTATTTTTCTTCATTGTTTGTGTTAAATTCCCGTATGAATCCAAAGTATCAGAGCAACGGAGGAAATTGGATTAATTGGAAAATCCCAAATACAGATTATTCGCTGCCTATTTTTCCGAGCGGATTTGGGGACGGGGCGTATCCAATGTATTTTGGCTATGATGCCAGAGGGAAAATCTGTCAAATAGTAGTCCAGTTTATAGATATTGAATTGGCATACCAGAAAAACGACCCAGAGCAGGAGACAGAAATTTAAGGAGCCGAAAGCAGAAAGGAAAAGACACCTATGAGTTATGACAAGCATAGTAAAGAGCATGAACTTTTAGAGAAAATCGAGGAATTAATTCAGGAGGGCACCGATACCTACCGCCAGGGGAATTCTTTGGAAATTCCTGCATGGGATGTGTCCATCCAGGTGGAAATAAACCAGCTTTCAGATAATGGGGCAGTAATAAATTATTATTTGGATTCCCCCCAGTGGGATCGGCAGGTTTTTGAATGTTGTGCAGGGGCAGGGCAGGATCAGCAGATGGCGATTGGCATGGCACAGGGAAGCTTTGTGTTTGGTATGTTGGATGGTATACGCGCTATGGCCCAGGAAGCCCCGCTTTCAGAAATGGAAACTGAGTTTGCCGATTCCCGCCATGAATGGGAAGTCTACCAAAGCAACCTGGTAGGCATGGGGGATATGCCCCAGGATACAGATGCTGAGAATATATGGGAACTGCTCCAGGATGAAATTCAAAAACGTATTGGGGGACAAAAGCTGTGTTATGTGAAAGCGTACTGCGCTAAAAACGGGGATGAAATTATAGGGGAATGTCGCATAAACGACATGCCTATCCCGGAGCTTGGGAAAATCATGTCAGACTATGCCCGGAGCTGGAAAACAAAAGGCTTTGGCTCTCAAAAACAGTTTTTCTTCCTGCTGCAAAAGGAAGAAACCCATATTCCTTATCCCTACACAGAAGAAGATATTGCAGAAGCTGTCCATATGGCAATATCCCTTTACCATAAGTGTATAAACGATGAATCTGATACCCGTTACCTGGAACTGCTGCAAGAAGAGCTGGAGGACAGCGACCTGGTAGAAGAACTGAGGAACTTCCTGCCGGAGATGTGCGCACAGCATGCCTTTCCAGCAATCCAATGCGGAGAGAAAATAGGGATCTGCTGTGGAGATGTCCAGACAGATGTATATAAAACTCAGCTTGCCAGTTATTATTTTATCTATAAGGCCCTTGTAAAAGAATTATATGACGATTTCCCAAACGAGCTGTTCAGCGCGTTGGTCAGTACCAGCTCTATGTATAATGCAGTAAGCGGGGCAAAGAAAAAAGGGGCAGATCTGGAGAAAGGCGGGAAACTGTTTATCAGTTATGGCTTTTCTAACAATTATCAGCTTCGCTAGAAAGTTTTGGAGGATGAACCCATGTTCCGTATTTCGGAATCTTTAAAGATTACTTCAGCGGCTGAGAAGAAAATTCAATCCTTTCCAGCTTCCCGGATATCACCCACTAAGATTATTGTGTTTGGCTATGTGGCTATTATTGCAATAGGCACGCTGCTTTTAATGCTGCCAATCTCTACCCGCGTGGGCATTGTTACACCTTTGGTGGATGCGCTTTTTACCGCTACTTCGGCTACCTGCGTTACAGGTCTGGTTGTATTTGATACCTATACCTATTGGTCGCTGTTTGGACAGATTGTTATTTTAGCCTTGATTCAGGTAGGCGGGATTGGGTTTATGACCCTTTCGATTGTCAGCGTTATGTTTATGAGGCGGAAAATCGGGCTGCGCCATCGTTTTATGATGCAGGAATCTGTTTCAGCCCCACAGGTGGGCGGAATTGTAAAAATGGCCCGGTTTATCTTTTTTGGAACCATTTTAATTGAAGGGATTGGAGCTGTTCTGCTGTCTTTCCGGCTGTGCCCGCAAAATGGGTTCCTGAAGGGATTGTATTTTTCTCTTTTTTACGCTGTATCTGCCTTTTGTAATGCTGGATTTGATTTAATGGGACATGTCCAGCCTTTTTCGTCCCTGACTTCTGTTGCTTCCGACCCCCTTTTTAATGGCGTTGTTATGGCGTTGGTGGTAATTGGCGGTCTGGGGTTTTACGTTTGGGCTGACATTGTGGAAAACAAAACAAAATTCCGCCGGTATAAGCTGAACAGCAAACTTGTTTTAGTAACATCCGGGATCCTGCTCTTTGGGGGCGCTGTGCTTTTTGCGCTGCTGGAATGGAATGGGGAGGCTTTTGCCGGAGCTTCGGCATGGGAAAAATGCCTGTACTCCCTTTTTCAGTCTGTTACAGTTCGGACTGCCGGGTTTAATACAGTGGATTTATCGCAGTTTTCCGATGGGGGGATTTTGCTCTCCTGCGCCCTGATGCTGATTGGAGGTTCTCCTGGTTCGACTGCCGGGGGGATTAAAACAACTACCTTTGCCGTCCTTTTTTTGACTATCCTTTCTGAACTCAAAAATAAAAAAGAAGTTGAATGTTTCCGCCGCCGAATTGGCGGGGAAGTTCTTAAACAGGCGTGCAGTATATTTATGCTGTATCTTTCTGTTGTTTTGGCGGCAGCGCTTGCCATTTCTTCTATTGATGGGATTGGGCTGCGCGCGGTTTTGTTCGAGACGGTTTCTGCGATTGGGACAGTAGGGCTTTCTTTGGGGGCTACTCCCGGACTGTCTGTTTGGTCGCACCTTATTTTGATTGTTATGATGTTTTTTGGCAGGGTCGGCGGCTTGACAATGCTGGTTGTGTTTTCTGACTTGTATGATTCTTCGCCCTCGCGCCTTCCCCTGGAACGAATTACAGTCGGGTAAGGTTTGCAGGCGATCCCCTTATTGAGTAAAAAGGAGCATATATAGATGACAAAATCAATTTTAATTATTGGGCTGGGCAGATTTGGCCAGCATATGGCCTATAACTTCTATAAGCAGGGCAACGATGTTATGGGCGTGGATGTTGTGGAGTCCCGCGTAAATGACGCTATGCCTTATATGGCGAACGGACAGATTGGGGATGCAACCAACGAACAGTTTATAGCATCATTAGGGGTTGGAAACTTTGATTTGTGTGCAGTGGTCATTGGGGATAATTTCCAAAGCTCTTTGGAAACGACTGCCCTGTTAAAAGATTTTGGCGCTAAATTTGTTCTTTCCAGGGCAAGAAGCGACGTTCACGCTAAATTCCTGCTCCGCAACGGGGCGGATCAGGTTATCTATGCGGAAAAGGAAATGGCGGAGCGCCTTGCAGTCAAATATGGGCTGGACAATGTTTTCGATTATATTGAATTAACGCCGGACTATTCTATTTATGAAATCCAGGTTCCACCGTCCTGGGTGGGGAAAACAATCATTCAGAAAAACGTCCGATCCAAATACCAGATTAGTATTTTGGCAACAAAAGAAAATGGGAAGATCAAGCCCCTGCCCCAGCCTGACCATGTGTTTTTGGAGAAGGAAACACTTATCATCATGGGGCATAACGATGACGTTTCAAAGCTGACAGGGCAGAGGAAAGAACTGTTTTAACACTCTTTATAGAGGAAATGCCAAAATTTTAAAGGAAAAATTGTGCAATTATTTTTAGGGAAAGGGAGTGACAAAATCCCTGTTTTGTAGGATAATATAGATGTAGAATCGGAATTTAGATGGTATTTATACAACTTGTCTAAACTGACAGGAACTAAACGCCATTTTGTACCGGGAGAGGCTGTAGTCCATATAATAACAGTGAAGCAGTACGGCGCCCTTTAACCTTGCTGACCGGCGGCAGGCAGGACGTAGCCTGAGAGACTGGAAACTGTTATTGCCCGGAAAACTCCCGAAGTCTCAAACGTTACATGGATACCGCCGGAGAAATGGAGCCTGATTATGGATAACCTCATTATTACAATTGGACGGCAATATGGAAGCGGTGGACACGAGATAGGCGAGAAGTTAGCCGCTTATCTTGGTATCAAATTCTATGACCAGGAACTGTTGACGGTAGCCGCCAAACACAGCGGCCTGAGCAGGGATCTTTTGGAAATCAACGATGAAAAGCCTATGAGCCTTCTATTTTCCCTGTCAACAGGTGGGTATGGGGCGGATATGTCCATTAACCATAAGCTTTTCCTGGCACAGTTTGAAGCTATCCAGCTTGTGGCAAGGGAAAATCCCTGTGTTATTGTGGGCAGGTGTGCCGATTATGCTTTACGGGACTTTAATAACTGCGTAAACGTTTTTGTATATGCGGATCTGCCCCACCGCATCCGCAGGATTTCTAACCTGTACCAAAAACCTGCTAGAATCGCTGAGGAAACTATTATCCGTACCGACCGCAGGAGAGCCAGCTATTACAGCTACTATACCGGCAAAAAATGGGGGGCAATGGAAAATTACGATTTTGCATTGAATACCAGTAGGGTTGGTATCGAAAATGCAGTTAAATTAATTGCCAATTTTGCGGAAATGCAGAAACAGTGTGAACCCATTGGTTAAATGTTGCTAAGAGGAAGAAAAGGCAGGGCATACGCCCTGCCTTTTGGATTTTGGAAAAGCTAATTTGCGGGGGATAAGCTAAGACGAGTACAAGCTGGGGCGGATTAAAAAGGTTTCGGGTCCAGGGGGCTTTCCTAAAAAGCCCCCTGGTCGCGCCCGCAGGCGCGAAATACCCCAGCAGGCTGAAAACAAACGGAAACCTTACCTGAGAGGCTGATAACTAACTGCTTCGTCAGTATTTTAAATAAAGCCCGCTGGAATTGCTTCGGGGGTGGGATAAG
>CAOJXI010000197.1 GCA_948465665.1 uncultured Clostridia bacterium
CTCTGGACTCTTCAAACCTTTTTAATCCGCCCCAGCTTGTACTCATCTTAGCTTATCCCCGCAAATGAGCTTTATTTTACGTTAGACAACTTGCATTTCAGTTTTTTCCTCCCTAATTTGAAAAAATATTTTAAATTTTTCTACAGAACCGATTGCAATTTATTTTTGGGCATGGTATCATAAAAACAGGTAAAAATTAGCTCCAAATTTGGGAGGTATGAACATGAGAGGAAACGTAATTGTAGGTCAATCAGGCGGGCCAACCGCAGTTATCAATTCCAGTCTGGTCGGGGTCTACAAAACTGCCCGTGATCGCGGCGCACAAAAAGTATATGGGATGCTCCATGGAATCCAGGGCCTGTTAAGTGAGTGTTACATAGACTTGTCCGAGCATATCCGCAACGACCTAGACATTGAACTTTTGAAGCGCACCCCGTCTGCATATCTAGGTTCCTGCCGTTTTAAACTTCCAGGGATTCACGAAAACCGTGAAATGTATGACAAAATCTTTGAGATTCTCAAAAAACTGGAAGTAGAATTTTTCTTTTATATTGGCGGCAACGATTCCATGGATACTATCAAGAAACTGTATGATTACAGCCTGTTGATAGGCAGTGATATTAAATTCATGGGTGTGCCTAAAACAATTGACAATGACCTGGCTGTTACAGACCATACTCCCGGCTACGGCAGCGCAGCCAAGTATATTGGTTCCATCACAAAAGAAGTGATTCGGGATGGCCGTGTTTATGGTCAAAAACAGGTTACTATTCTGGAAATTATGGGTCGTAATGCAGGATGGCTGACCGGAGCCGCTGCACTTGCCCGCGGCGAGGACTGTGAAGGCCCGGATATGATCTTTTTGCCTGAAATTCCTTTTGACCTGGATAAATTTATGGATCGTGTCAATACCATCCAGAAAACAAAGGATTCTGTCGTAATTGCAGTTTCAGAGGGTGTAAAGCTCCCTGATGGGCGCTATGTCTGTGAATTGACTGATAATGTGGATTCAGTGGATGCCTTCGGCCATCGCCAGTTATCTGGTACAGCCAGGTTCCTTGCAAACCATGTGGCGCGCGAACTGGGATGTAAGACAAGGGCAATCGAATTTAGCTCCCTCCAGCGCTGCGCATCCCATATGGTTTCCCGTGTAGATATTACAGAGGCGTTCCAGGTAGGCGGCGCTGCTGTAAAAGCTGCTTTTGAAGGGGAAAGCGGCAAGATGATTACCCTGAAACGTGTTTCCAGTGATCCCTACCAATGCACCACGGATATTTACGATGTTCATAAAATCGCCAACGTTGAAAAGGTTGTTCCCCGTGAATGGATTACAGAGGATGGGACTTATGTAACACCAGAGTTTATTAATTACATCCGTCCGTTAATCCAGGCAGAACTGACCGCAATTATGGTTGACGGTTTGCCGCGGCATCTGTATTACGATAATAAATAATTCCCTGCTGAAGATTTACAGGGATTGGTAAAAGGTTTGGGATTCCCCCAAAGGGGGGCCCAAACCTTTTCCTGTTTCTGTCAGGCTGGTAAAAAAGGTATATTGTCATTTGAAAAAAGTTCTATATTGTATAGACTTTGGATAACTTATTGAAATATGCATTAAATATTTTGTATAATAGAGCTAACGAATATTAATGGCAGGAAAAAACTTATTGCAAGGAAAGGATGAAAAAATAGTATGTATGAAATATCTTCCAAACCAGAAGGTCTTTTATTTTACAGCTCTGGTGCCAACGGGTTTACAGCGGATGTTGCAGAAGGCCGTTCAGACACAACGTTTTTAAATGCAGTAGAAATTAAACTTGATCCGCAGCTTGGGCAGTATTTTGAATGTGATGACCGCCAGAGGTTTGCATATAAAGCGCCGGGCAATATATATGCTGAACGTGGTACGCTTAACTTTTTCTGGCGTTCCCGTTATCCGGTAGGCCCGACAGAATTCCCCATATTCAGGGTGTCTTTTGCAGATCATTCCAGTTGGGAACAGGTTTGGCTGCGGGTAGACTATAATGGGCATGGGTTTGAAGCGTTTATAACAGATATCAATTTGTCCCGCGCAAGGGTATCCGCAAAGGCAGAGCCTTTCCCACAGCCGGGGGAATGGACTTTTTTAACGGTTTCCTGGGATGAAACTTATGGAATCAAGCTGTATGTCAATGGGAAGCTGTCCGCCTGGGAGGAGCGGCCGGCAGTATATTATACAGGGCTAGACCAATTTGGCCCACATTCCCGAATTATAGGAACCTGGAATGTTTCCAGCGCCTATAATTATATCCGCGGCGGGGACATTGCACATATCTCCATATTTGATCATATGCTGACCGACGAGCATATTTTAATATTATCCCAGGGGAAGTTTCCGCAGAATTTAGCCAAAACCGAAATAAATATGGAAAACCCATCTACCCGCCAGGAATGGCTCCAACGCAACGGCTGGGACAAGGAGGGGCTGCTGCCCCCTATGCTTCCAGCAGAAAAGACAAGCGTCCGAAAGGTGGAAATACATGATGCTTATGATTTGAAACGCTGGTGGTGGAAGGGATGCGACGGTATCCGTGAAACCACTTGGCCAGGGGTCTACAACCGTTCCAAGCTAAAAGGGCGGAGTGATTACTTTATGCTGCCTGACTGGGACTGCTATTCCCTTTCCGGGAAAGCAATTACCTTCCATTTGCCGGGTGAATCCTGGAACCATATAGAAATCAGTGGTTCTGCCTGGGGCAAGATGGAGGTTGTTGATGAAAACGGGAATTATCTGGAGTCCCTTTTTGCTCGTTCCCAAGGAAGAGAAAGGAGCTTCCACCAAGTTCAAACCCACACCGGCAAACATATCCGTTTTACCAACGAGGTACAGGAAGAACCAATAGGGGATATGAGTGTTTTCTACCTAAAGGAAGGCAGTGCCCCTAATAACACCCCTTCTTTCTCTTATACCCTTCATGCTGGATTCTATCAAATAGGCGAAGGTTCTGAAACTGCGGAATTACGCCGTTTTATCAATGGAAGGCATGCGCCCTATGAACGCCATATTGTCACTGCTTTGCCGGAAGGGGTTTCACCGGGCAGCCTCCCTGCCCCAGAGTATGACCCTGACGGCGGCTTCCCCATGGTAAATATTGTAGTTCCCTATCAGTATGACGCTTCTTTAGGTATGGATGGCATTGAACTTTCCCTGCCAGCCCTTTCCCTGCCCGGCCAGAAAGAAAATATCAGTTTTTCCATTCAACTAAAAGATCCTCTCTGGTATTACCGTAACCTTGCCCACTTTAATTTTACCGTTAAACCTGGGGAAAAGGCCACATTGTGGTTTGATACACGCGACCGTATTCTTCCTAAAAACCGCTGCTTGTACATAACTATTGCCTGTTCAGAATCCGGGTTTACACCTGAAACCCTGGAAGGGGCGGCTTTGCGGCTGGTGATGAAGCCTGCTAAAGACGCTCTGAAGGAACATATTCCTGACCGTGTAACACAGGTTCGGGACAATTACGCAAACATTCTTGAAGAAGGCCCACGTCATAAAGAATTTGATATGTTTAACCGGCTTTATGCTGACCTTATGGATGTTCTCGAATATGACCCAGAAAACGAAATTGCGCGTTTTTATTATAATGACTACTTTAATGTCACCAAGAAATATGCGCCCCAATTCCGCGGCGACAAGTTTAAACCCCACTGGAACCCGGCTCCCTGCCCGGAAGATGTGCCATTATGGGCATTCCGCCAATGCGAATATATGGGATATATGCGCCGCCTGTTGGATTTCTTTATAGACGAACGCCAGATAGAAAACGGGGAATTTGGCGGAGGGCTTTCCGATGATGGAGATTTCACCACTATCTGGGCTTCGGGGGCTGCTATGGGCATTAAACCTGATAAAGTAAAACGTTCCCTGTTCCGTAACTGTGACGCGTTTTATGCCCAGGGAATGTTTACAAACGGCCTGCCTTCCCTGCAAACAGACCAGCTCCATTCCTCCGAGGAAGGGTTAATCTCGGTGAACCAGTGCCTATGTTTAGACCCCTCCAACCCTAAATACCTGGAAAAAGCTATGGAAACCAGCCGTGCCCTTTGGTGGATTACAGGGATAAACAAGGCTGGTCACAGGCATATTAAGTCTTCATACTACAACGGGGCGAAGATGGCTACCGAATGGCCCTGGGGCGTTACCGACCAAGTTTCCTTCTATGCTTTCTCACCCTGTGTAACTTTGGCAAGATATAACGGGACTCCCATCTTAAAGAAAATCCTTTTAGAACTGGCGGATGGTCTGGCTGCCCACTATCATGACGGGGTTTTGCATCATTACATCGTTTATGAAACTGATGAGGAACTAGACCCGAAAAAGGGACGCTCCCATGGGGCGGAATCTATCCTTATGCCTGCCTACCGTTTAACCGGGGACAGAAAATATAAAGATATTATCCCGCCGCGTCCCAGCTATGAACGCCTAAGCCATGACGTTACCGATAAGGAAAAACTTGCGGAACGGTACAACTGGATGGTGGAAGGCGCCTGGAACCGGGAATACATCAACATCCTTGGACATCCCTGGATAGACCGCATTACCTATAACATGTTTGATATTCAGGCTGACCGGATGGGCGGGATGTGCAATACACGCTTTTATTGTTATTACCCAGAAAACGGAATATCATGGAAATTCCATATTGATGAAGAAGTTGAAAAGCTGGCTGTGGTTGTACCTTATAATTCCGAACGGGAAATTAAAATTGTCGCGTTTAACATTTCTGATAAACCTATTACCGCCGATTTGATTGGGGGAGAAATTCTGCCCGGAACATGGAGCCTTGCACAAGGGATTGATACAAATGGCGACGACCTCCCCGACGCTGATGTTTCTACCCGGAAGATCCCCTTTGAACGGTCTATGCCTGTTACAGTCACTTTCCCGCCTAAGGTGTATACTATTATTCAGTTGAACTTAGAGGACGAAGGGGTTCCCTATTTTGAACGCTGCGATCTTGGGATTACAGAGGAAGATTTGACAATGATGCCACATGGACTTCAGGTGAAAATCCATAGCCTAGGAGCTAGGGAATCATTAGAGACTATTGTCGCTCTGCGGAATCCAGAGGGACAGATTGTAAGGACTGCGCCTGTTCGTGGTCTGCCCGCACCAGACCAGCTTTTCCCCATCCATTGGGAGGTTCCAATTTCTGTATATGGTTTGCCCCAGGATTTAACTGGATGGTCAGTAGAGATTGACCCGGAAAATAAACTTCATGAAATTACCAGGGCAAATAATAGTGTTGTTATCCCCAAAAATTTGAAACGGATTGGGTATTAAGTAAAGCAAATTTGTGGGAGTAAGCTAAGACGAGTACAAGCTGGGGCGGATTAAAAAGGTTTCGGGTCCA
>CAOJXI010000198.1 GCA_948465665.1 uncultured Clostridia bacterium
CAAAGGAACTTTTTAGGAAAGTTCCTCTGGACTCTTCAAACCTTTTTAATCCGCCCTAGTTTGTACTCGTCTTAGCTTTCTCCCGCAAATCAGCTTTACATTTTATGCTGCTGGGGCAGCTTCTGAACTGGACGAACTGGCAGCAGACGCAGCTGCTTCCGCTTCAGCCTTTTCCAATTCAGCATTTACCCGGTCTGCTGTAGCAATATTCGCATTATGCTCATCCAAGGTAGAAGCATAATAGAAATTCCCTTCGTTATCCGTCACAAAGTAGTAATAATTGCTTTCCTCTGGATAAAGTGCAGCCCGTATTGCATCCAGTCCCGGATTACAGATAGCACCAACAGGCAATCCAACGCATTTATAGGTATTATACGCATCGTACATTTCCTGATTGGTATAACTAAGATACGGCTTAATATTTTTATTCACATAAAAAATAGTTACATCTGACTGTAAAAGCCCACCCACAGCTTCAGGGTTGTTAATACGGTTGTGGAATACGGAAGAAACCCTTGTCATTTCCTGGTATCCCCCGCCGCTTGCTTCTGCCTGGATAATGGAAGCAAGGGTAACAGTTTCGTCCAAAGTCATATTCATTTCTTCCATACGGTTGTTCAGGTCTGAAGTGATCATCTCGTAAAACCGTACCAGAAAACGGTTTGCCGCCGACTTAGGATTTTCCCCAACATAAAAGTTGTAAGTATCCGGGAATAGGTATCCCTCCAGCTTGTAAAAGCGGTTGGGGCTGTCAGGAATCAAAGTTTCAAAGTAGAATTTAAAATCTTCCGTTTGCAGGGCGTTGATAAACTTTTCCCTGTCACAGACTTCGTTTTTATCCAAAAGGTCTGCAATTTCGTTCAAGGTCAGCCCTTCGCGGAAGGTAATTTCCACCTCTCCCGCTCCAGTCGAACCAATCGGACTGCACAAAGCGTCATAAATATGGTCAAAGGACATATTATCATTGACAACATGCTTTCCAGCCTGGAGTTCTTCGTCTTTAATATCCTTCAGTTTGGCGTAAAGCCGGAAAATAACAGGCGAACTTATCACTTCATTTTCTTCCAGCATCTTAGAGACCTGGCGGATTGTCATTCCTTCTTCTAGGATAACTTCTTTTGGCAAATCATCCTGATCCAGCCCTAGGAAATCGAACGCCCCTGTCAGAAGGAAATGCGACAGGAACCCGCACGCCGCCAATGCGATTACTACCACGAATACGGATTCAAAACCAAAGTAGATGCGTTTTACCGCGTTCCAGACCTTCCTGCCTTTGGTTTCCCCCTCTTCTTCATCATCTTCTTCGTCGTACTCCTCATCTGTTTCCGGCTCTGTTTTTTGGACAGAAGTTTCTTTTCCCCCTATCGGCAGACGATCCAGAAGGCTGTCCTCTGAAAGTTCGTCCTCCATATCCTCTTTCCGGTCAATATTTCGCAGGATTTCATTGATTTCGTCATCTCGTCTTTGCAACTGTTCCCATCCTTTCAGGGAGAACAACAGCCTTTCCAGGCCGCTGCTCGTTTTCTTTTGTTTATACGCCTGTTTGCAGCTCCTATTTACCTGATGATATCATACCGCAAATTACAATTAGAATCAAACCTCTGAATGGTAACTTTCGTGAATTTTATATGAATGTTTTTAGGGCTGTACAAAGTTTGCCCAGGCGGGAGGATATGTTCTCCCGCCAAGGCTTTTTATCTATATCTTCGGATTTTCCTATAATATTTAGGATGGATTGTCCTCAGATAATTTTCAGTTAAAAGGATATCAACTGGAACATCAAATTTTCCCCTGGGCAAACGGGGACGGACACATCCTGCATAAATTGCCCCTACTTTCAATCCTTTATAGCTGGACAAAAACCGGTCATAATACCCGCATCCATACCCCAGCCGGAATCCCTCCAAATCATATCCCAACGCAGGAACAACGCAAATGCTTCTGGAATAATCCGTCAATTTCTCACATCTTGATACAATCGGCTCCAACACGCCAAAAGTTCCTTTTTCCATATCCTGCATTGACCGGATTAAATAGAAATCCATCAATCTGGTTCCATCTACGCAGCGTGGGACAGCAACCTGTTTTCCTGCCGCCAGGGCATCTTCAATGATACCAAAGGTATCTACTTCAATGGGTTTGGAAACATAACAAAGAATTGTCCTAGCGTGCGGATACTGGTAAATCTTTTGAAATCTCCGGCGGATACGGACATCACGTTTCGCCTTATCCTGCGGGGGCATAGATTGGCGGTATTCTTTGCTGTCTTCCCGAAGCTGCCTTTTATATATGCGTAAATCTACCGGCTGCATTGCATTGTTTCCTTTATCGTTTGTGAAGCAGCGTCCCCTTTCAGGCACTTTACCAGCGCCAATGCAAATTCCAGGGCTGCCCCCGCTCCCTTTGCAGTGATAATCCTGCCATCAATACAAACACTTTCTTTTGAAAGTTCCGCTCCATCCAAAGCATCCTCAAAACCCGGAAAACAAACAGCCCTTTTGCCTTTCAATAACCCCTTATGCCCTAAAACAGAAGGAGCCGCACAGATTGCGCCTATCCAAAGTTCCTTTCCTGCCGCCCATTCCAATGCTTTTTGGACAACAGGGCTGTTTTCCAGATTCACAGTACCCGGCATCCCTCCAGGCAGGATTACCATTTCCATATCCTCAAAGGAAGAAAGCTCTTCAACTGTTTTGTCACACGTTACCGGAATTTGATGGGAACCTGTTACTGTTTTATTCCCAACCCCTACGGTGGTAACTGGAACCCCAGCGCGGCGAAGCACATCAACCGGGTTCAATGCTTCCAATTCCTCAAAACCGTCTGCTAAAAAAATATAAACCATATCATACATCCTTTCTTGTTGTCCTTAATCCAATGCAATTCCCATAAAGGCGGGAGATAAAGCCTCATTGTCCAGCATAAGCCCTTTCCTATATTTTATCATACCAAAGGGCTGCAATACAGGCTTTTTTGTATTTTTTTCTCCAAAACCTGCCGGAAGGCGGAATATTATCTCTTTTCCAGACCAGAAAGAGGCTAATTCATCTAACAGCTCATTGGAAATCCCACCGGGAAATACTAATTCCTTTACAAAAACTGTCTCTTTTTCCGGCTGCGTATACAAGCAGAAACCTGTTCCATCAATAGATAAAGCTCCCCCGTTTTGAGCTCCGGCTTCCTGATATATGAAGGGAAGCGTTTCCCCTCTCCAATATAAGGGATTTTCCTGGCGCTTTAAAAAGGCGTTCCAATATAAAGACTGAAATTTTCTTTCAGGGACTTTCATTATTTTATAATGCCAAAAATCCCGCCTGCCCTGAATGTCCCGTACCTCATTCATATAGAAAGCGGTTTCAAAGCCAAACCTTTGGTAAAACTGGTACAGGGAACTGCTCGCTGGATGCAGGCAGGTAAAATCCTCTCCCCGTTTTTCAATAAGCTGCTGGGCAAATTCCAGCATATTTCCTGCATGGCCCCTCCCGCGGAAATCGGGATGGGACGCAACAGCATAGATATAGCTTCCTTTGTATTCTTTGCCTTTGCCGGACAGGCTTACCGGAAGAAGAAACAACATTGCCGCCAGTTTTCCGCCATCCAGCGATAAAACGGTATTCTCCGGCTGAAAAGCAGGGCTGTCCAAAAAAACTGAAATATAACCAGGCTCGTCTCCAAAAACAATCTCCCAAAACTTCATCAACTGTTCTTTCAACTCGCTTCGAGACCCCTGATAATCAGACCCTATTATAACCATAGTTAAACTTCTTCCTTTATTTTAACCCGGCGGCTTCTGTACAACGGCGGGCAATTTCTTCAACGGGCAGGATTTCCCCATTTTCGCTGCAAGGGATTACCTGCCAACCTTCCTTTTCCGCGGCATATAATGCCGATTCCCGGCATTGGAGCTGGTATTTTAAATCAGCCTCATGGATATCTTTCCGGCTTTCATCTCCATGGTAGCGGGCAGCCAGCAGGCGCGCCGAAAGGGACGGGTCTATATCCAAAAACAAGACCTGGGCCGGTTCCGGCAATCCCAGTTTCCCATATTCATATTCTTTTACCCACTTCCGAAAACTATCCCATTCGTTCCGGGGAAGTTTTCCCATCTGATGGATCATATTGGATGTGGCATAGCGGTTCGCCAAAATATCTTTTCCCGATTTATAATCTGCTTCCCAATGCTGGCGATAGCTGGCGTAACGGTCTACCGCGTAGAAACTGGAAGCAGCGTATGCGTTGACCTCTCCTGCACTGCTGCCAAACTCTCCCGCCAAGTACATTTTCACCAGCGCCGCCGAGGGGCTTTCATAATCCGGGAAAGATATCAGCCGCGCTCCTTTGGGGTTGTGTTTTGCCATCTGCTCCACTAATAATGCGCTTTGGGTGGCTTTCCCGCTCCCATCCAGACCATCTATTACTATCAGCTTCCCTTTTGCCATGCTGTAAACCTCTTTTCTAATTGGATTGTACGGCTTCGCTGCGTATCCTTTTATACTCGGCGCGGACTTCTTCCATTTTCCCACAGCTCATTTTTCCCTCGGTACATGTTCCGCTGACACACCCTGGCCCGCTACGGGCAAAAATATGCGGCGCGACAGGGTATACTAAGGCATACATCTGCTTTGCTACTTCACGGATTTCCCACTGGGCTCGATTGCAGCACCGAAGACGGAAAAAATTTTGCAGGCTCCGGGCGTTCATTGTTACTACCATACGGGTGTCACAACTGTTTGGAAGGACAAAACGCGCGTCTTCATTCGCCAGCTTCGACGCCGCTTTCCGGGCTTCCTTTTCCCCTTTGCCTTCTGATACCAGACGGGCTGTATGATGTTCGGTTAGAATGGTTTGAAGCTTTTCATAGTATTCATTACAGGCAGTCATGGCTTCTTGGAATAATAATTCCGCTTCCGGTATCCCTTCAATGGACGGCGGCGTAATGTAAGAAAAATCTGCCTTGCTGACATAACGCTGGCTTTGGACACTGTAAGATGCAAGACGATGCCGCGTTATCTGCGCCAAAAATGCCCTGGACACTCCTTCTATCCCAAAGGTAAAAGATATATGCTCAATAGGGCTTTCATGGCCGAAGCTGGACAGCATTTCTATAAATTCTGCGGCTTTTTGATCGTCCAGTTTGTCCAGAAGGGTTTGTACCCCGCTTTTGCTGTAACATAGCTTTGCCGCCGCTGCAACGATTTTTTCCGGCTCCGGTGTGTGGGTTATAAGCGTTACTGTTGGCATAACAGTTCCTCCTTTTGTATTTTGTGGGTTTGAGAAAGCTTATTTGCGGGAGTAAGCTAAGATAAGTACCAGGCTGGGGCGGATTAAAAAGGTTTGAAGAGTCCAGAGGAACTTTCCTAAAAAG
>CAOJXI010000199.1 GCA_948465665.1 uncultured Clostridia bacterium
GCCCTCTGCGGAGGGCGACCAGGGCTGTCTGCCCTGGACCCGACAGGGGGCTTTTCAGGAAAGCCCCCTTGACCCGAAACCTTTTTAATCCGCCTCAGCTTGTACTCGTCTTAGCTTATCCCCGCAAATTAGCTTTACGTGAGGTTACTTCTTTTTTGCATTTTGAAAGGAAATATATCCCGGATAGGGTGTAAACCATATTCCTGATACCTTTGGCGATACTGCAAAGTAATGGGTTTCAAAATATAACGGCGCCACATATCCTTTTTCCAGCAGAAGGCTTTCCGTCTTAGCGTACCATTGTGCCGCCTCTGCTGCGTTTTCTTTGTTGGCAATGGTCAAGTACCTTTCAAGCGTTTGCCTGTCTTCTGCGGCGGTGGAATAGGGCTGAGGGATATGTACAGGTTCTTCTCCAGGCTCGGCTTCGGGAATCCCGCTGTCGTCAGCAGATGGACTTTCTGTTTCTTCTTCCGCAGGCGGCAGAGCCGGGTTAGGGAGGTATCCGCAAATTTGCCTGAGCATTATGCCTGGATTTGGCTGTTCCAAATCTACAGGAAGTATCGCAAGCTGATAATCCCCCGAACGCAGCCGCCTGTAAAAATCTGTTTCATTAAGCGCTTCTAAATTGATATACAGGTTTAAATCTTTCTGCCATTGGCGCTGTAAATATCCTGCTAAATACCGGTGCTGCCCTGTTTCCAAACAGATTATACTTGATTTAGGTAGCTTTGACAGTTCCAAACGGTTTAAGCCTGTTTCAAAGTGTTCCTTTGCTGCCTCGCGGCGATAAACCAAGCCTGTAATATTTGGGGCTAAATCCCGATAGGGCTCGCCAAGAAGCGACGCGGCAGGGGGGATTAACAGATTTGTAATTTCCAGATTTTCCTCCATTGTAGGCTGGAAAAACTGCCTGTTTATGGCGTAGCACATCCCAAGGCGGATATCATTGTCCTGAAAAGCCGGATTGTCTGGATTAAAAACCAGTATGTGTGACGTGCTCTGAAAATTTTCGACAGGGTATCCTTCTATGGATTCCAAATCGTTATAGAATACCGGCCCCCCATCGGAACGGTCTTCCAGAAGAAGCTGCGCGTTTTCCTCTGCCGGGCGGATTGTGTATAGGTTTACTGCCACCGTGGGAAGTGTTTCCAGGTCGTAGTAGTTTTCATTTATACGTAAACCTATATACCGCCCGCTTTTCCAGGTCGTCATAACAAACGGGCCGTTGAATAGGATGGAATTTAGGGACAGGCCGTACCGCCCGTTACAGCTTAGGAAAAAGTCCTCCTGGCATGGCATGGCAGCTGGAGACGTTAGAAGTTCCAGGAAAAAGGAATCCGGTTCTGCCAGGCGGATTTCCAGCGTCCGTTCATCTATTGCTCTGACCCCTAGCCGTGATGCCGGAAGCTGGCCGGATAATACTTCTTTGCTGTTTTCAATTCCCATAAAATTTTCCGCGCTGGGCGACGGGGATGACGGGTTGAAAATTCGGGAGAATCCAAAAACAAAATCCTTTGCAGTCAGCGGCTCTCCGTCTGACCATTTCAGGTCTTCACGAAGATAGAAGGTGTAAACCCTTTTGTTTTCTGACAGCGAATACCTTTGCGCCAGGGCTGTGATAGGCTTCCCATTTTCATCCAGCTTCATCAGCCCCTCAAAGCAGTTTAAAATCAGCAGGGTTTCGTTTGCAGTTGACACATACTGCGGGTCTAGGTTGTCTACGTTTGCAGATATGTTGTACCGGATCAGGTTATCGTCGCTTCCCGGCAGCCCGCACCCTGTCAAAAGGAAGCCTAATATTAGAAAAAATATAAGAAACAGGTCTGTCCTGTGCTTTTTTTGCAAGATTTGTCCTCCTGTCTGTTTTTTAGGAAGAATTCCGGCTTTTATTGTATCATATTGAAGTCTGTTATAGCAATTCCCAAAACATGAACTTTAAATGAATGCTTATGGTAATTTTCGGATGCCGCTGAATTACCATTAAATACCATATATTTCCACAAAAAAGAATACCATTCATTGGTTATTTCCACAGTAAAATTTTACGCACGCCTACACCGATAAATATCAATTTTTAAAAAATTTTTTTGGCGCTGTGAAAGGGCATGGTCAAGCGGTTTTCCATTGGTTCGACAAAAAAACGGTACAAAAACTATACAAAAGGTGATTGACAACAGGGCCGGATTCTCCTAAAATAGTAATTGCACATGAAACTAAAAACACATCATATAGTGCTTAAACGCAGAACCAACACAATATACTGTGTTTAACATAACCGAAAGGGAGAGAACAATGTTAAAGACGATTGTAAAGCGTGATGGCCGGGAAGTGCCTTTTGAGCTGGATAAAATAGCGGACGCGGTGTTTAAAGCCGCACAAGCAACCGGCGGAAAAGATTATGAGATGGCGAAAAAGGTAGCCGAAGCGGTGGAGGAATATTTGGAACACTCCTGTCACGTGGAGCAGCCGTCTGTTGAGCAAATCCAGGACGCAGTTGAAAAGGTACTGGTAGAACGCGGGCACGCAAGGACAGCTAAAGAATATATCCTGTACCGCGCAAACCGGACGCGGGTTCGGGAAATGAATACGCGGCTGATGAAAGTATATGAGGATTTGACCTTCCAATCGGCGGCAGATAATGATATTAAACGTGAAAACGCAAATATTGACGGGGATACCGCTATGGGAACCATGTTGAAGTATGGTTCTGAAGGGGCGAAACAGTTTAACGAGATGTATATCCTCGCGCCGGATCATGCCAAAGCCCATATAGAGGGCGATATCCATATACATGATTTGGATTTCTATACCTTAACAACTACCTGCTGCCAAATAGATTTACAAAAACTGTTCCGCAAAGGTTTTTCAACGGGACATGGTTTTTTGAGGGAACCAAACGATATCCAAAGTTATTCCGCACTTGCCTGTATTGCAATCCAGTCAAACCAGAATGACCAGCACGGCGGGCAAAGCGTTCCCAACTTTGACTATTCAATGGCGGAAGGCGTTGCTAAAACCTACCGGAAGCATTACACGGCAAACCTAGGGAAAGCCTTGGAGCTTTTGGCAGGGGAGGAAGAAGGCCGTCCGGCTGCTGACGATATCCTTTCCACAATAGAAAAGGCGGGTCTGCACCCAGTCCTTGCGGCTGATAATGGATATGAAGCAGAAGAAAAGAAAATCCTTGACGAACGTTATGGCGAAGAACTGACAGGGCAGATTCAGCAGTTTGCCCGCAAGTATGCTGTGAAAGAAACAGACCGGAGCTGTTACCAGGCAATGGAAGCCTTAGTGCATAACCTGAATACCATGCACTCCCGCGCAGGCGCCCAGATTCCGTTCAGTTCCCTGAACTATGGGACGGATACCAGCGCAGAAGGCAGGATTATTGTGAAAAACCTGCTGCTGGCAACAGAGGCCGGGCTTGGAAACGGCGAAACGCCTATTTTCCCCATCCAGATTTTTAAAGTCAAGGAAGGGATTAGTTATAACCCCGAAGACCCTAACTATGATTTATTCCAGCTTGCCTGCCGGGTGTCCGCAAAACGCCTGTTTCCTAATTTCTCTTTCTTGGACGCTCCCTATAACATCCAATACTACAAGCCTGGCCATCCTGAAACAGAAGCCGCTTATATGGGCTGCCGTACCCGGGTTGTCGGCAATGCTTATGACCCGGACAGGCAAATCGTAAACGGACGCGGCAACCTTAGCTTTACTTCTATTAACCTACCAAGGCTTGCTATCCGGTCTAATGGAAACCTGGATTTCTTCTTTGAGGAATTGGCTAAAAAGCTTGATTTGGTTATCGACCAGCTTAAAGCTAGGTTCCGTATCCAATGCAGCAAAAAAGTTAAAAATTACCCCTTCCTGATGGGGCAGGGCGTATGGATTGACTCTGAAAAACTCAGCCAGGAAGACACCCTGGAGGAAGTTTTAAAACATGGTTCCCTTACAGTTGGGTTTATTGGGCTGGCAGAGTGCCTGAAAGCTTTAATTGGCAAGCATCACGGCGAATCTGAAGAAGCCCAGAACCTTGGGTTGGAAATCATTGGGTTTATGCGGAAACGTATGGACGAGGAAACCAAAAAAACCGGGCTTAATTTTACTGTGATTGCTACCCCCGCCGAAGGGCTGTCCGGTCGTTTTGTCAGGATGGATAAGCAGCGTTATGGCGTTATTCCTGGCGTTACTGACCGCGAATACTATACGAACTCCTTCCATGTGCCGGTTTATTATGAGATTTCCGCTTTTGATAAGATTAAACGAGAGGCACCCTATCACGAGCTTACAAATGGCGGGCATATTACCTATATTGAACTGGACGGCGATCCCACCCAGAACTTGGAAGCCTTTGAACAGGTTGTCCGGTGTATGAAGGAAAGCGGCGTTGGATATGGTTCCGTCAACCATCCTGTTGACCGGGATCCGGTTTGCGGCTATACGGGGATTATTGGGGATGTTTGCCCCAAATGCGGACGCTCTGAAAACGACGGCGGGCCTAAATTTGAACGTATCCGCCGTATTACTGGATATCTGGTAGGCACCCTTGACCGCTTTAATGACGCAAAACGGACTGAGGTCGAGGACAGGATTAAGCACAGCGTCAGCAAGATGGAAACTTTTTAAATTTAAAAACCAGGTGGATTTTGCACACTTTCGCAGGTTTTCAGGAGGAAAGAGCATGGAACAGGAAAACTGCCCCTTAAACGGGAATACCTTACATCTCGCCGGGATTATTCGGGAATCCATTGTAGACGGCCCCGGTATGCGATTTGTTGTATTTGTTCAGGGATGCCCTCACAACTGCCCTGGATGCCAGAACCTTCAGGCCCACAGCTTTGAAGGCGGCGCGGTCTTTACCGTTGACAGGCTTTTACAGGAGATTCAGAAAAATCCTTTGCTGAAGGGCGTTACTTTTAGCGGCGGAGAACCCTTCTGCCAGCCGGAACCTTTGGCAAGACTTGCACGTAAGTTACATTCGATGGGTTTGGATGTAATGTGCTATACAGGGTACGTTTATGAGGATTTGCTGAAAAAGAGCGAGACGGATTTAGAGGTAAGGGATCTTTTGGAAAACTGCGACGCGCTTGTAGACGGCCCATTTTTGCTGGAGCAGAAAAGCCTGACCCTCCATTTCCGCGGGAGTAGGAACCAGCGTATTTTGGATGTGCCGAAAAGCCTTTCAAAAGGCAGGGCTGTCCCGGTGCCATGGCAGGATAGCTGTTCGGCAGGATAAGAAAAGCAAATTTGCGGGAGAAAGCTAAGACGAGTACAAGCTGGGGCGGATTAAAAAGGTTTCG
>CAOJXI010000200.1 GCA_948465665.1 uncultured Clostridia bacterium
AACCGTTTCGTCAGTATTCAAAATCAAAAGCCCGCTGGAATTGCTTCGGGGGTGGTACAAGATTGGGAACGGAATCAGCTTCGTCCAACGTCGCAACGTTGGACAAAAACCTCCAAGCCTCCTTGTAGCTATCCAGCAAACCAACGGTTTGCCATGATGGCGTACCTAGTACCGAAAACCATAAAGTTTCCCCAAATCCATGTTAAATTAGCCCCTGTGCAAATAAAATCCCCTGTACTTTCCGTACAGGGGATTTTTCACAATTAAATATGATAAACCGCAGCCTCTGCAATATTTAAAGCATGGTCAGAAACACGTTCCAAATCTGTAAGGACTTCCGAGAAAATCAGCCCGGAATCCGCATCGCACTCATTGGCATTAAGCCTGTCAATATGATTTTGGGTGTACTCGTCTACCAAGTCGTCTATTGCCTGCTCCTGGTTTTCAATATCCTCCATCATATGTAAATTCTGTTTCATAAAATATTTATAAGCGTCGTCCAGGATTTTCAAAGTATGTTCCATCAAATTAGCGAGTTCTGTCTTGCCGTCAGCGGAGAAAGAAACGTTTCTCTCCTTACAGGTTGCAGAATAATCAGCAATATTCTGCGCATGATCCCCAATCCGTTCAATATCGCTGACAACATGGTACATGGAACTAAGCCTTTGGGCATCGTTTGCAGTAAGTTCCAGACGGTTAATCCGAACGAGGCACTTTGTAATTTCTTTATTCAGGAAATCGACGGTTTCCTCGTTTTGAATAATGCGCTGCAAATTGGAAAGGTCTTGGTTTAAAAGTGCTTGTCCAGCCATTTCCAGATTGTTACGCGCTAAACAGTGCATCCGGGAAACTTCTGCATCAACCTGGGCGATCCCAATACTGGCAGCGCCGAAAGCGTGTTCATCAATATGTACCAGTTTGGGAGCATCTTCCTCAATATCCTCCCCAGGAACAAGCTTTTTTGAAAGTTTCACTAAAAGGTCTGAAACGGGGAGCAGGAGCAGCATACTGAACAAATTAAATAAGGTATGCAGGTTTGCCACTTGGCGCATAGGGTTATCCGGGGTAAGGGAAGCGACCCATTCCGGGAATGGAACGAAAACGCCTAATATTACAAAAATAATCGCCCCAATGCCGCTAAAAAGGATTGCCAGAAGGGAAGCGCGTTTTGCGTCCTTCTTCCCGCCAATCGAGGAAAGGACTGCGCTTACACACGCGCCCACATTCATACCATAAACCAGGGGGGCGGCCTGCCCTAAAGTCAAAACATTCTGGGCAGCCATTGCCTGGAGGATACCAACCGAAGCAGAAGAACTTTGAATCAAAGCAGTGAAAATCAAACCAACTAAAATGCCAAACAATGGATTCTCCATCTGGACAATGAGTTCGCGGAACCAAACGACATCCTTTAGGGGGGACATGGAAGAACTCATCATATTCATCCCCAAAAACAGAATTCCCAAACCTCCTATAACCTGTCCAATATGGTTGACTTTCTTCCTCTTAAAAAACATAATCATAGCCACGCCTATCATGGCTACCAGCGGGGCTATCTGATCTGCCTTTAAAGTTAAGAGCTGTCCGGTCATGGTAGTACCTACTTTAGCCCCTATGATAACACCTACTGCCTGGCTTAAATCCATCAGACCCGCATTGACAAAACCAACCGCCATTACCGTAGTAGCATTTGAACTTTGGATAATTGCGGCGATTACAATTCCCACAAGAACTCCAATATACCGGTTGCGCGTAAGCTTTTCCAAAATTTCCTTCAGACGTGAACCGGCGACCAGCGCCAAACCGTCGCTCATCATCTTCATGCCGTAAAGGAACAGGGATAGCCCGCCAATAACGCCGAGGATATCGGTAAACTGCATGTCATCACGACTCCTTATCTTTTTCAGCCATTCGCTTTCTGTCTGGTTTTAGCGGGGATTTAGCGGGAGGCTGTCTTCCTGGAAAAAATGGGAAATCCCATTCTACCTATATTCCCCATCTTATTATACCATTTTGTGTATGGTTAGAAAAGAGAAAAAATGGACAGATTCTTTTATTTTTGTATCAAAAATAGGGAAAAGCTATAACTTTATTACACAAATTCCAATTTATGTAAATTAAAACCAATTTTTTAATTCCCACTTGATAAAAAAGTTTTTTTAGAAACCCGCTTTGTATTAAGGATATTTAATTTACTTTTATACGGGATATTGTATAAAATGAATGTATACTGCCTTTTCAGGCTCAAAAAAATGTAAATTTGCAGCATTTGGGCAAGATACCAGCAGTAAAAAGCCCTGTTTGCTAGAAAATCCCATGGAATTCATAAAATATTTACTATGATTTGCCCTATTCGTGCTATAATACAAGGTAGTTTTTCAAAATTCAGCAAAAACCCGTTTATAGTATTTCGGAAAAAAGGAGACAAAATAACAGTATAAAGATTCTGTAAAACAGAAAGGCGTGATGAAAATGGGCAGCGGACCAAACCGCGTACAGATTGGCGAAGGGGTATGGTTCACAAGCATAATAGACCCCAAGTTTAAAAGCAACCGGATTTCATTAAATCTGGCTGCTCCGCTCAAAGAAAAAACTGCAGCAGACATGGCAGCATTATCCCTGCTCCTGCGCAAGTCCTGCCAAGCATATCCTAACATAACGCTGTTAAGTTCCCGCTTATCAGAATTATATGGGGCGTACCTGGATGGAGAGGTACGAAAACATGGCCCCAAGGAGATATTAAACTTAACAGTCCAGGGAATAGACAACCGTTTTGCTCTGGAAGGGGAAAAAATGATCCAGGAGTGTGCAGAACTGCTTTGCCAGGTATTGTTTGCGCCGAACTTGGAAGCAAACGGTTTATTTGGGGAGGACGACGTTAGGATTGAACGCCAATATTTGGTAGATACGATTGATTCCCTAATTAACGACAAGCGGGCCTATGCCATTGACCGCTGTGTTAAATCCATGTGCAAAGGCGAGCCGGCAGCTGTAAGCCGGTATGGGACAAGGGAAAACGCCCTGGCTGTAACCCCAAAATCGGCAGCAGACATGTACCGGCGCCTGCTCAAAACTGCCAAAGTGGAAATCCTATTTATTGGATGCGGCGATCCTTCTGGGGCAAAGGAAACTTTCAAAGGGGCTTTTGCAAAGGTGGAGCGCACACCGGAGGAAATCCCAGAGGGAGCAGTCAAACTGGCTGCCGGGGAAATCCAGGAAGTTGAAGAAACAATGGAAGTCATGCAGGGAAAGCTTGTAATGGGGTTCCGTGTAGGGGATGTTTCCCAGCGGAAAAAATACAACGCGCTGCGGATGATGCTGTCCGTATTCGGCGGGTCGCCTTTTTCCCGTTTGTTTGTATATGTACGGGAAAAATTAAGCCTGTGCTATTACTGCGCCTCCCGTTACGACCGCCCTACTGGACTGATGATGGTGGATTCCGGCGTTGAATTTGGGAAAAAAGAGGCAGCGCAGAAGGAAATCCTCAACCAGCTTGAAGTAATGCGGCGTGGGGAATTTACCGACGAAGAATTTTCCGCGGCGCGTTTAAGCATGGTCAACGCATTTCAAACCACAGGGGATTCCCTGGGTTCTTTGGAGGGGTACTATTTTAACCAGATTTTCAGCGGCTGGGATAAAACCCCGGAACAGGATATTGCCGATCTGCTGGATATTACCAGGGAAGAAATTATAGAAGCGGCGCGCCAGGTTTCCCTGGACACCATCTATTTCCTAAAAGGGGAAGCTCTGGAAACAGACGGAAAAGGGGGAAATCAAGATGCCTGATACAGAAAAAAACACTGCTATGGAAACAATCAGTTCATCCCTGCTTGGGGAACAATACTATAAAATAACGCATAAAAGCGGCGTTACTCTCCTTCTCTGCCCTATGAAGGGGTTCAGCACCGCTTACGCCCTATTTGGGACAAATTACGGTTCTATGGACGTTACCTTTAAAACCCCGGAGGATAAGGATTTTGTAGAAGTCCCGGCAGGGATTGCCCATTATCTGGAGCACAAGCTTTTTGAAAACGAAGACGGGGACGCGTTCCAGCGCTTTGCTGCAACCGGGGCAAGCGCCAACGCCTACACCTCCTTTGACAAAACATGTTATTTATTTTCCTGCACTCAAAATTTTGAGAAGTCCCTGGAAATTCTTTTGGACTTTGTGACCCGTCCCTACTTTACTGACGAAACTGTTCAAAAAGAGCAGGGGATTATTGGGCAGGAAATCCGTATGTATGACGACAATCCCGACTGGCAGGTTTATTTTAACCTTTTAAAAGCCCTTTACCAGAAAAATCCCGTCCGGGTTGACATTGCGGGGACAGTGGAATCTATCGCGGAGATTAACAAGGAACTTCTCTACCGGTGCTACAACCATTTTTATAATCTTCACAACATGGTAATTGCGATTGCGGGGAATTTTTCGGTAGAGTCTGTTTTGGAGGTTGCCGACCGTGTTCTGAAATCCGCCGAACCCTTTCAGACAGAACGCCGCCTGCCGGAAGAACCAGACGAGGTTTGTCAACGGAAAATTGAAACTGAACTGGAAGTTGCTACCCCTATGTTCCAGATGGGCTTTAAACTAAAAGGCGGGGATACTGCCGAAAATATGCGGAGCCAGATTTTAGATGAAATCATTGTGGAGATTATCGCTGGGGAGAATACGCCTATTTATCGGGAACTTTACGACAGGGGCTTGATTAACGCCACGTTCAGCGGAGAAGCAATGGCAGTACGGTCATTGCTGGCTGTCACCTTCGGTGGGGAGTCAAGGGAACCTGAAACTGTTTATAAGGCCATTTTGGAACGGGTCAGGCAATTGAAAAAAGACGGAATTGATGAAAAGCTGTTCCAACAGTGCAAAAAAGCCACTTATGGGAGATATATTGGCATGTTCAGCAGACCTGAAGCTGTGGCTAGTACCCTTTTGCTTTCACAGTTTACTGGGGTGGAGATGTATTCCCTTGTGGAAAGCCTTGGGAATGTCACCAGGGAACAGTTGGAATTGCGCCTGAAAAACCAATATCATGAGGATTGGTCAGCTTTGTCGATTGTCCGTCCTGCTTTAAATTAACGTGAGTGAGATAAAGCATATTTGCGGGAGAAAGCTAAGACGAGTACAAGCTAAGGCGGATTAAAAAGGTTTCGGGTCCAGGGGGCTTTCCTAAAAAGCCCCCTGGTCGCGCCCGCAGGCGCGAAATACCCCAGCAGGCTTAAAGCCAAGGGAAACCTTACCTAAGAGGATGAAAGCTAACCAGTTCGTCAGTATTCAAAATAAA
>CAOJXI010000201.1 GCA_948465665.1 uncultured Clostridia bacterium
TTCCTTTTTCCTCCCCGCGGGTCTGGGATGGGCTGACCCCATAAAACCTCTTATACGCCCGCCGGAACGTGCTCGTAGTGCTGTACCCGCATTTTTCCGCCACATCGTCCACTTTCATTTTCTGTTCCAACAGCAAACGATAGGCGTGCTTCATACGTATCTGATCCAAATACACCGAAAAGTTATCCCCGGTCAGTTCTTTAAAAAGCTGGGAGAAGTACGCCTCTGAAAGCCGGAAACGGGAAGCCGCGTATTTCAGCGACATGGCAGGGTTCCCAAATTCCTGTTCTACAAAGGAGAGCATTTCCTGTTTCAGCCCATCTTTCTTTTTGCCGCCGCGGTTCTGGTAAATTTCGCCGATTTCAGAGGTAATCCCCAATACCTTTTCCTGCAAAACTTTGGGAGGTGATTCCGGGTCAAGGCGGAAAATCTGCTCCTGGTAAGAGGGGAGCAGGGAATCGTCCAGGGAACGGAGCAAAGCGGCTTTCAATTGGCTGACGAAAATCTGGCGCATTTTCGGCTGGAGGTGCATTTGAAAAAGATTTTTTTCTACAACTTCCTTAACATTTTCCAAAGCTGTATCTGTCTCCCCGGCTTTAAGCTGCCTGCAAAGGCGGGCTTCAAAGTCAGCGGGGTAATAAAAAAGGTTGTGCCCGTCGGAAAGCTGTGCAGCGTCCCAAAGAACAGCTTCTTTCGTATCAAGGAAAGACGATTGCCGCAAAGCTTCCCGGCAAAGGTTGTAATGGTCGCATACTCGGTGGATATCCCCAAAAAGTTCACTGCCCACACAGCGCAGGGAGAAAATCTTGTTGCCCTCTGCATATGCAGCGCACCTTTGCAGGCAGGATTCACATATGCTTTGATACTGTCCCGAATCCTGAACGGAAAACTGGCAGATAATTACAATCTGGTCAATACTGCGGCTGTAAAGGAATCCCCAGCCTTTAAATTCACTTTCCATTTGAGTCAGCAGGCGCTGTTTTTCGGCGGTAAAGGCTTCCAGGATATCCAGTGATTCAATAGAGGAAAGGTCTTTCTGGGGGTTTTCCAGCCCAATGGCAAGCACGCAAAACATCCCCTCCAAAGAAAGCCCCAGCCGATGCTCCAATTCTAAGCGTTCCTGTTCCCCTGTAAATGAGTCGTTAATCAGCTTATCCAGATATGCTGCCCGCAGGATGGGGAGCTGTTCCTGGACGTTTTTGCTTAAAAGCCTGTTGTCCTGCACTACATGGAGGATGGAATTGTTCAAATATGCAAAAACATTCCCCCCTGTAAAGGCAGCAGCAGTATTTTCCTCTGCGCCTTTTAAGATATCTGCAATGCTGCTGATTTGGGAGCTGGATCTGAACGCAAGGTAAAACGCATATCCCAAAGCCAGCAGGAGGGCAAAGATATTCATAGCCGCGGAAAGGTAGCTTAGGTAAATAACGTCTTTATGCGCTACGGCAAGGGGCATTGTAGCAATATATTTCAACCCGTAATTGGATATAGCATATGTAGCCAGGTTCTGTTCCCCAAAAAACGCTGTGGGGACTTCCCCCCTGGGCACAAGAATCGAAAGGGAAGGAAACAGAAAGTCTGCCGGCAAATCGGGATTGCTGGAAAATAAAAGCTGGTTCCGCTCGTCGAGGATGTAAAAGGAGCCCCCATAGTCCAAAATCTGGGAAAATGCTTCGGACAAGGTGCTGTCTTCTAAAAGGAAAAACAGGGTTGCCCGACATTCTGTGGTCATTGGCATTGCATACAGAATCCCCTGGTACTCCTGGCCGTTCCATCGGATTGTCCCATAAGGATGGAATTCACGAAGATAATTTTTGGAGGGGTATTCGTTTAGAAAATCCTGGAAATCCCCGTCCCCGAACTGATATCTTGCCCCATATTCCCTTTCCAAATTGCCGCAGGTATAATACTGGGAAATCAGGATACGGCTGTCATGGTAGTAAATACAGGCCCCTATGCTCCGGCTGGCTAAATCAGATTCCCGGATAGCGTTTAACGCTTTCCATAAAACATAATAATCTTCCATTTCCCGGTTTTCCCCCAGTTTTTGGAGGCCGATTAAGTCGCTGTTCATTCGGATATGGGGGGATATCAGGTCAAAAGTCTTTAAAGCAGTATCTACATATGCTACCCCCTGATCCAGCGCAGCCATTTGCCGTTCCCTAGCGTTGCTTTTGGTAATGTGTATTGCGCGGTTGGATACAACTGCCAAAACAATAACCGGCAAAAGTACAAACAAAGCATAAGGCGCTAGAAATTGAAGAAGTATTCGCTTAAAGCCTTCATCATGCCGTTGAAATCTGAAATTTTGAGACATATTGCGCCCCTCCTTGACCAACTGTTTCTATATCTCAGGAGTATTCTTTTATATTATACAATAAATGAATCTGTTTTTCCAGCGCAGTAGGAAAAATGACTAAAAATCTATTTTGATTTTTTGGTTTAGGGGTACAGGCGGCTTTCAATACCTGTTTTACCTTTTCATTTAGGGGCACCATCTCAGCAGCCGCTGGATATCTGCCCTAGCTTTTTTTGTCAAACCGCCCAAAGTTTCCTTAAAAACCCACTTAAAGTTTTTCAAACTGCTGAACTTTTCCAAAACCTTAAGTAACCTGGTGCAGAAACCGCAAAAAGATGCTATAATAAGATATAGATAAATATAGTGAGAGGACGCATGACAGCCTCGCCGGATGAGGATTAAAAGGGGCTTCACGTCTTATGATTGGACGGAGGTTTCAATATGGAGCAAACAGCAGAAATGCAATTTTTAGAACTAAGAAGGCGGATTTTACGTAAAAAGTTTTCGCGGATGAATGACCGCCAGGCAGAAGCGGTCTTTCATGTAAACGGGCCGCTGCTGATCCTGGCAGGAGCGGGGAGCGGCAAAACCACCGTATTAATCAACCGCATAGCGAATCTGGTGCGTTATGGTACAAGCTATTACAGCGTAGACGTTCCAGAATCCCTTAGTTCAGAGGATTTGCAGTTCCTTCAAAGATATTTAGACGGGAAAGAAACAGATGAAGAACGCGCCCTTACCTATTTATCCCATTATCCGGTAAAGCCATGGAATGTATTAGCAATCACATTTACCAATAAAGCGGCAGGGGAGCTGAAGGAGCGCCTTTCATTAGAGCTTGGGGAGGACGCAAAAAAAATCCAGGCGTCAACCTTTCATTCCATGTGCGTGCGGATCCTTCGGACAGAAATTGAACGCCTGGGATATACCCGTAACTTTACAATATATGACACTGACGATTCTGTCCGCGTACTCAAGGACTGCTTAAAATCCATGAACCTAGACGAAAAGATGTTTCCCCCGCGGCAGGTGCTTTCTATGATCAGCAAGGCAAAGGACGGCAATGAAACCCCAGAGGAAATGATACGTCTCGCAGGGGACGATTACCGTCAAACCGTAGTCGGAAAATTATACCAGGGTTATCAGGAAGCTTTAAAATTTGCAAATGCAGTTGATTTTGACGATATTATTGTTTTAACTGTGCAGCTGTTCCAGAAGTTCCCGGATGTTTTGGAGCATTACCAGAACCTCTGGCGTTATATCATGGTGGATGAATACCAGGACACCAACCATACCCAATATCTTTTAATCAGCCTGCTGGCGCAGAAGTACCGGAACCTTTGCGTGGTAGGCGATGACGACCAAAGCATTTATAAATTCCGGGGAGCTAATATTAAAAACATCCTCAGCTTTGAAAAACAGTTTCCCAATGCTGAAGTTATCCGTTTGGAACAAAATTACCGCTGTACCCAAAATATCCTTAATGCTGCCAATGAAGTTATCCGCCATAATACGGAGAGGAAGGGGAAAACGCTCTGGACCCAGAATATTCCCGGCCCTCTGGTGAGCATTACCCGCACAATGGACGAGCAAGGCGAAGCCTCTTTTATAGCAGAACAGATTTTGGAACATGTGAGAACCGGCGGGAAATTTTCAGACAACGCTGTTTTATACCGGATGAACGCCCAGTCAAACGCCATTGAAAAAACCCTTATGCGCAGCGCGATTCCCTATAAAATTGTAGGCGGAATTAAGTTCTATGAACGCAAAGAGATTAAAGACATGGTTTCATATCTCAGCGTTTTGAACAACCAGGCGGACAACCTCCGCCTGCGGCGCATTATCAATGAACCAAAACGCGGTATTGGTGATGCGACAATTCTCACCGCGCAGCAGATTGCCAACGGGCTGGGGGTTTCCCTATTTGAAGTAATGCACGACGCGGAGAATTACCCGGCACTTTCCAAAAAATCTAAAGTTTTGAAAGAGTTTACCGATATCCTGCAAAATTTGATGGATCATGTGGATGAAATCCCTTTGGAAGAACTTTTTGACCGTCTCCTGGAGGAAAGCGGATATCAGAAATATCTTGAACTGCAGGGCGCAGAAGGCAAAAACCGCTTGGAAAATGTTTATGAGCTTAAATCAAACATTGTTAAATATTCTGAAGAATCGGACAACCCCTCTTTAGCCGAATTCCTGGAGGAGATTGCTTTATATACCGATTTGGATTCCTGGGATGAAAGCAGCGACTATGTGATTATGATGACCCTCCATTCAGCAAAGGGGTTGGAATTTGACAACGTTTTTATTGCCGGGATGGAAGACGGGATCTTTCCAGGCAGGCAAGCTGTGGTTTTTCCCTCTGAACTGGAAGAAGAACGCAGGCTGGCTTATGTGGGCATTACCAGGGCTAAGAAAAAATTGTTCCTAACGGCTGCTGCGCAGCGTCTTTTGTTTGGGCAGACAATTCGGAATAGCATTTCCCGCTTTGCTTTGGAAATTCCAGAGGAATACCGGGAATTGGCAGATAAAACTATTATTACTGCTGCACAATTAAAGGAAAATAACAACCATGCCCTGCGACGGAAAATGATGATGCAGTCTGGCAGGTCTCTTGGGATTGGAATGGGTTCCGGTGGGGTCGCTACCGCTGCCCGCCATGCCGATAAGACAAAAGAACAGATAAGGCTGTCGGTTGGAGATAGGGTTAAGCATAAGATTTTTGGTGAGGGTACGGTTTTAAGCGCAATTCCGATGGCAAATGATACTTTGGTGGAAATTGCTTTTGACCAGGCGGGTTCTAAAAAGATTATGCAGAATTTTGCCAAATTGGAACGAGCTTAAGAGATAAAGCTTATTTGCGGGGGAAAGCTAAGATAACCGCAAGCTGGGGCGGATTAAAAAGGTTTCGGGTCCAGGGG
>CAOJXI010000202.1 GCA_948465665.1 uncultured Clostridia bacterium
AAACCTTTTTAATCCGCCGTAGCCTGTACTCATCTTAGCTTACTCCCGCAAATTTACTTTATCGAACTTTCTATATTAGTCATTTACTTGTCCCTTTCCGCATATTCTGATGGCAGAGGGGAGGTATCCCGAATGGATATCCTTGGAATATTTGAAAGCACGACCTTTATACTTCTATTAATGGCAGGATTATGGTTCACAATCCGCATAAAATTTTACCCCTTAATTCATTTAGGCGAAGTATTTCGCCGAACAATCGGCGGTCAGTCCGAAAAGGGAGAAAAGAGCAAAAGAGGCTTTTCATCTTTTGAAGCAGCGGCGACCTCACTTGCAGGCACAATGGGCACAGGAAATATAGTAGGGGTAGCGGCAGCGCTTATCGCCGGAGGCCCTGGAGCTGTATTGTGGATGTTGATAGGCGCGCTTTTTGGTATGGCGGTAAAATACGCAGAAATTGTCTTAGGCATCCTTTACCGCCGTAAAAACACTTCCGGCGAATACCGCGGCGGCCCAATGTATTACTTAGAGGATGGGTTAAACTGGAAACATACAGCCAAATTTTTTGCTTTTCTATGTGCGGTCAGCTCTATTGGGGTTGGCAATATGACGCAGGTCAATGCCGCCGCTGGAGCAATCCGAACTTCATCGCCGGTTCCGTTTCCGATATGGATTGTAGGCTTAGGGATGGCCTTATTCTGCCTGTTGGTGTCTGCCGGGGGAATGAAAAGGGTTGGAAAGGTAATGGCCTTTGTCATGCCTGTTATTTCCATCGGTTATCTGGCGGGATGTTTATGGGTTATTTTCTGCTGCCGTCAGGAACTCCCGGCGGTATTGTCGGAAATCTGGCGGGGCGCTTTTGGAATCCGTCCTGCTGCTTCAGGAGTGTTGGGCTTATCCGTCGCACGGGCAGTGCGTTACGGCTTGGCAAGGGGGATTTTCTCTCATGAAGCTGGATTGGGGAGCGCCCCTATTGCACATGGAGGCGCAGTCTGCCAAACCCCGCAGGAACAGGGGTTATGGGGGATTTTAGAGGTTTTCTGGGATACTGTCATTGGCTGTACGACAACTGCCCTTGTGCTTCTTCTGGCAGCGCCGGAGGGGTTATCTGGAAGCCTGGAAGATGTTCGCTGGACATCAGAGGCTTTTTCCCGCTGGTTTGGGCCTGCCGGGGAATGGTTTGTAGCTGTTTCGCTGGCTGTCTTTGCCGCTGCTGCATTGGTTAGCTGGTGGCTTTATGGAAGCCAGGCGGTTGAATATCTCGCAGGCGGGAATCTGGAAAAAAACCGGAAATGGCAGAAATGGTATTTATGGCTGTACCTTGCCGGGTCTGTCGTGGGTTCCGCAGTCCAAATGTCTACCGTTTGGAAAATCTCTGATTTACTGAATTGTTTTATGATACTTCCAAACCTTGCCGCCTTAATCCTGCTGGCTGGGAAAATAGGAAATCCGCCAGCCCCGCGAAAAAGGGAATAACCCCGGAACTGAAACAGCGCTGCATTTTTATTGTACAGCGCTGTTTTTGCATTGCAGAAAAAATATTTTTAGCGTTGACATTGGGATTTCTTCCGTCTATAATTTATTTAGCAGTGCATATTCGACGGAAAATACTGCTTTGCCCAAATGTGCATTTATTTTTAAAGGAAAGAGGTATACATATGCGTTATGAACTTACAAAAGACCTGGAAACCGGTAATCCAACGATTGATAAAGAACACCGGGAATTGTTTCAGGCTGTCAACAATTTGATGGATGCCTGTAAAGTTGGGCAGGGCCGTTCCTCTGTAAGCTCGGCCGCCCAATTCCTTCTGCAATATGTAGATAAACATTTTGCCCATGAGGAACAGCTTCAAAAAAGCTGCCAGTATCCTAAGGTGATTCCCCATAAAGCTTTCCATGATAGATATAAAAGAGAATTAAAGGAAATTACCGCCCAGATTCCTGCCGGCAATGTTTCAGTTACGGATTTAGTAAAGCTGAATAACCATCTTGTTATTTTGGTAAACCATATTAAAGTAGTGGATAAGGAATTGGCCACTTACTTAAAAGCAAAATCCTGAGCCTGATAATAAAACAGCCAATTCAAGGGGAACTTCAAATTGAAGTCCCCTTTCTTGCTTAAAAATTAACGGAAGAAAGGCAGTTGTTATGAACGTATCTGGAAAAACCGTTTTGATTACTGGCGGAGCAGGAGGTTTAGGCTCCGCTATGGCGAAGCTGCTGGCAGAAAAAGGAGCTTTTGTTTTTGTCCTTGATCTTGATGAGGAAAAAGGTTCTGTACTGGTAAATGAAATTACCAATACAGGAGGTAAAGCGTGGTTTTATAAAATTGACTTGACCAGTGAACAGGACTGGCAGAAGGTTTTTGACCAGGCGCTGAAAATAACCGGAAAGGTAGACGTATTAATCAATAACGCTGGAATCAATATCCGCAAGCCGATTGAAGAAATGTCCTTTGACGAATGGAATACCATGATGCGTATTAATACCGGCACCGTCTTTTTAGGCTGTAAAACAGCTATACCGGTTATGCGGAAACAGGGCGGCGGGGCAATTATCAACACCTCGTCAGTATGCGGGCTAATCGGCCATCGGTATACCCCCGAAGCGTATACGGCAACAAAAGGGGCTGTTACGCTGCTTACAAAAGCAGTAGCGTCAAGATATGCCAAAGACGGCATACGCTGCAACTGTATCAATCCCAGCACAGTGGACACGCCTTTTGTACAGGAGCTTTTCAAAGACCCGGAGCGGAAAAAGGAACGTCTTGGGGAAGTACCTTTAGGACGGCTGGCGGCAGTAGAAGATGTAGCTAACGCGGTATTATATCTGGCTTCCGAAGAAGCCGCCTTTATTAACGGCGTGGCTCTCCCTATTGACGGCGGAACGACCTGCTGCTGAATCATATATAATATATAAGGAGGTTGGGAAAGAATGGCAAACCAGGAAACAATCAACCATAAAATCCACCATCTGGCAGAACAGCACCGGCGGCATGAAGCAGTCAGAAAAATTCAGCGCCTGGCAGCCCAGATTCGTAAGGACGTTGTTCTGATGATTGGCTGCAAAGGGAATGTAGGACATTTAGGAGGTTCTTGTTCCAGTGCAGATATTGTTGCGGCACTATATGGCTACAAGATGAAATTAGACCCGAAAAACCCTGGTTGGGAAGAACGGGATAAATTCCTTTACAGCAAGGGCCATGCAGGGATTGCCCAATATGCTGTATTGGCGGAACTGGGGTATTTCCCCAAAGAAGACCTTCTCAATGTCAAGGGATTAGGCTCAAGGCTGCAAGGGCATCCTGACCGGAGCCGCACCCCTGGAGTAGAAGCCAACACAGGTTCTTTAGGGCAGGGGCTTTCTATAGCCAATGGCATGGCTTTGGCTATGCGGCTGGACAATAAGCCAAACAAGGTTTATTGCATTATGGGGGACGGCGAACAGGCAGAAGGCCAGATTTGGGAAGCGGCTATGGCTGCTTCCGCCCATAAAATTGACAATATCGTTGGAATTATTGATCAAAACCGCCTTCAGGCCACTGGAAGCATTACAGAACGCTTTGACACCAATCCCCTGCCGGAAAAATGGGCGGCTTTTGGCTGGCATGTCATTGAAATTGACGGCCATAATATTGAGGAAATTTTAGGGGCTTTAGATGAAGCTGATACAATAAAGGGGAAACCTACTGCAATTATTGCCCATACCATTAAAGGGAAGGGGATTTCCTTTGCAGAAAACGTAGTAGGGTTCCATAATGGGGCTTTAACACAGGAACAGTATGAAACTGCACTCAAAGAACTTGATGAACAGTTGGCGGAACTGGACAGATAAATAACGAAACCATACAAGGAGAGGTGAATCATTCCATGAGTAAAACACAAAGCCAACGCCTGGCATATGGCGAGGAGCTGGTTGCCCTGGGGAGGGAAAATAAGGACGTTGTTGTTTTAGAGGCGGATTTAGGGAAATCCACCATGTCCTATTTATTCCAGCAGGAATTCCCGGAGCGGTACTTTGAAATGGGCATTGCAGAACAGAACATGCTGTCAACAGCGGCGGGACTGGCTGTTTCGGGGAAAATTGCCTTTTGCAATTCCTTCGCAGTCTTTGCAGCAGGACGGCCCTATGACCAGATTCGCCAAACAATTTCCGTTGGAAAGCTGAATGTAAAGATTTGCGGGTCTTCAGCGGGAATGTCCGATTTTGGGGACGGTTCCTCCCATCAGGCTATAGAAGATATAGCGATTATGAGTGCTATCCCTAATATGACGGTTCTGACCCCCTGCGATGCTGAGGAAACCAGACAATGCGTTCGCGCTGCTGCTGAAATCCAAGGGCCTGTTTATATCCGCGTTCTGCGCAATGATTTGCCGGATGTTTTGCCGGAAGATGCGGAATTCCATCTTGGGGAGCCGAGGGTTTTAAGGGAAGGGTCTGATATTGTTATTTTCGCTCACGGCGTTATGGTTAATAAGGCCCTGGATGCGGCTTCTGAACTGGACGAAATGGGGATTTCAGCTAAGGTGGTAAATATATGTACCATGAAACCTTTTCCCTATGAAGCTGTTGCTGCACTTGCCAGAGGAAAAAAGGCTGTGGTGACAGCTGAGGAACACAACTTTATAGGCGGATTGGCAAGCCAGACTGCTTTGGCATTGAGAGGGTCGCGGATCTGTATGGATTATGTTGCCATAGGTGATACCTTCGGGCAGTCGGCACATAACCATGAGGAATTGTTGAAGTTTTATGGATTGACAAAGGAACATATTATTAAAAAAGTGAAGGAACTTTTGTAATAAATGGTTATCCGCAGACGGGAATGGCTCCTGCCTGCGGATGATTTTGTTCGATAAAGCTAATTTGCGGGGAAAAGCTAAGACGAGTACAAGCTGGGGCGGATTAAAAAGGTTTCGGGTCCAGGGGGCTTTCCTGAAAAGCCCCCTGGTCGCGCCCGCAGGCGCGAAATACCCCAGCAGGCTTAAAGCAAACGGAAACCTTGCCTAAGAGACGATAGCTAACCGCTTCGTCAGTATTCAAAATAAAAAGCCCGCTGATATTGCTTCGGGGGTGGGATAAGATTGGGAATGGAACCAGCTTAGGGCGGGCAGCCCCATTAGGCGGGCTTCTTCCGCTTCGTCCA
>CAOJXI010000203.1 GCA_948465665.1 uncultured Clostridia bacterium
AGCCCCCTGGACCCGAAACCTTTTTAATCCGCCCCAGTTTGTACTCGTCTTAGCTCTCTCCCGCAAATATGCTCTCTTGAACTTCTATTACTTACTTTTCTTCTTCATCTTCATACTCATCATCGTCTTCATCATCTTCATCAAAATCCGGGACATCGGCTTTCAATTTCTTTTTTCTGCTCACCATAACCCCAAGCGACGCGCCAACTGCAACCGCCAAAACAATTATAATCGGCACAACCCCAGAGCCATTCTGGCTTTTCTCGTCCGCAGCCGCAGAAGTTGAAAGCAGGCTGGTCCAAAGCTGATCAACTAATGTATTAACCTCATCCGGCAATACAAGGAAAGTCTCAGCCTTATCCATAATCTCCTGTTCTGGATATGAAATGGGGCTGTTTTTAGTTTCCTCATCCAGCAAAAGGAACGCGGCAGAATTTGGCGTTGAATAACCAATCGCTTCAATATTGGCAGCCGCCACTTCCGCTTCGCATAAGAAATTAATATACATATGCGCTGCCTGAACATTAGCAGCGTCAGACGGGATACATATGGAATCAATGAAGGTATTTGTCCCCTCTTTTGGAGAAACAAACGCCAAATCAGGGTTATCTTCAATCATTGTGATAGCATCTCCCGCATAATAGGGGGCAACAGCCGCCTCGCCGCTTCCCATCTTGTCAAAGATTTCATCCATCACATAACCTTGTACAAGGGGTTTTTGTTTTTTCAGTTCTTCAAAGGCAGCGCGGATTTCTGTTTCATCCGTGGTGTTCATGGAATACCCTAGTTTTTTCTCTGCAATCATCAAAGCGTCGCGGGGGTTTGAGAACATAAGGATGTCACCTTTGTAATTCTCATTCCAAAGTATATCCCAGCTGTCCACTGGTTCGGTAACTTTGGTTGTGTTGTAAATGATGCCCACCGTCCCCCAAGTATAAGGAACGGAGTATTCCCCGGTAGGGTCAAAAGCAGCGTTCATATAGTCGGGATCAATGTTGGAAATTGCAGGAATCTGTGAAAGATCCAGCTTTTGCACCAGACCTTCCCGAATCATCCGCGCAATCATGTAATCGGAAGGAGTGATTATGTCGTAGCTGACCGCCCCGCTTTGCAGCTTGGCGTATAATTCTTCATTGGTGGCAAAGGTGGAATAGTTTACTTTAATGCCGGTAAGCGCCTCAAATTCCGCGTTTACATCAGCGGAACCTTCAGAGCCGTCGGAAATGTATTCCCCCCAGTTGTAAACGTTCAGGGAAACATTCTGTCCTTTTAAAGCGTCGTAATATCCGGGATCGGACACTTCCAGCGCGGAAACGGACGGTAAAGGTGCCGCCGCAATCCCGGCGGCAATGGCGGCCGTCATAACGGCCCTGAATTTTCTGTTCAACACAATCACTCCTAAAATTTTTATAAAAAAACCAGCCCTATCCAAAACGGGAACAGGCTGGTTTTTCAGCAGAAATTAAGAAACTCCAGCCAAGTTAAAATGGTTAATCAATTTTTTCTTGTTTTTTCTTTGCCTGGCGCATGTCGTAAAGGTTGACCAGCAACAGGACTGCCAGAACCACTATAAAAATAATGGTAGAAAGGGCGTTGATTTCAGGGCTTACCTTTTTACGCGTCATGGAATAAATGGTGACAGGCAGAGTCTGGGAGGTTGGCCCGCTGACAAAATAACTGATGATAAAGTCATCCAGCGAATAGGTAAAAGCCATTAAGAAGCCGGAAATAATCCCTGGCATAATCTCCGGGATTACTACCTTGGTAAAAGCCTGGGCAGGGTTGCATCCCAAATCCAGCGCAGCTTCGTAAACAGAATGATCCAACTGCCGCAGCTTGGGGATTACGTTTAGGATGACATAAGGCAGGTTAAAGGTAATATGTGCAAAAGTCAAGGTGATTAACCCCATCTCCAAAGGAATATGCAGTTTTGTCCGCATATAGACGAACAGAAGCATTAAAGAAACACCAGTCACAATTTCCGGGTCAATAATGGGAAGGTATGTAATATTCATAACAAGGCTTCGCATTTTTTTATTCATGGCCTGGATACCGATTGCAGCGGCTGTCCCCAAAATTGTAGAAAAGACAGAGGAAACAAGGGCAATCAGCAGAGTGTTTCCCAACGAGGATAAAATCAGGCGGTTGGAAAAAAGCTCTTTGTACCATTTAAAGGTAAACCCTGTAAAAACAGAACGGCTTTTGGACTCATTAAAGGAATAGACTATCAAGACAAAAATGGGGATATACAGAAACCCCATTATCAGCCAAGTATACACTTTCCCCAAACGTTTCACAGCAGCATCCCCTCCATTTCTTCCTCGGTGTCAATGCTTTTCATCACAAACATACAAATAAGGATTAAAACCATCAACAGAAGAGAAATAGCAGAACCTAAGTTGGGATTATAAGCATTGCCTAAAAACTGCATCTCAATCAGGTCGCCTACCATCAGGTTTGTCCCGCCGCCAAGCATTTTGGAAATAATAAAGGTACTTGCCGCCGGTACAAAAACCATTGTAATACCTGTTACAATACCCGACTTGCTCAAAGGGATCAAAACTTTCCAGAGAACATTAAGGCTGTCTGCACCCAAATCCTGGGCGGCTTCGATAATATGCGGTTCAATTTTAACCATAACGGAATAAAGGGGCAAAATCATATAGGGAATGTAGTTATACACCATGCCCAGCACAACCGCGCCCTGGGTATTAATCATCTGGAAAGGGCCTAAGCCAACCAGCCCCAGCAGGCGGTTAATCAGGCCGGTGTTTTCCAGCAAAGTCATCCAGGCATAGGTACGGAGAAGAAAATTCATCCACATGGGAAGCATTACCAGCATAAGGAACGTCCTCTGCTTGTTTTCGGGCTTGCGCGAAATGATAAACGCCAGCGGATAGGCCAGCACAAGACAAATGACCGTTGAAATCGCCGCCAGCAGGATGGATCTCCAAATAACCCCGGCATACTTCCCCACCTGGGAAATATGTTCCAAGGTAAACGCCCCGGAAGAATCCGTAAAGGCAAACAGCACAATCAGCCCCAGTGGGACGACAATAAAAATCGCCATCCATACCAGATATGGAGCAGCCACCGCTTTTCTCATTTCTAACCTTCCGCCTCCTTTTCTGTCCTGCCGGGAACCTTTTCCTTTGATTTTTTCCGGCGTTTCTTCATCTTTTTCATAATATGGATATCAAAAGGCGCTACCCTCATGCCGATTTCCTTCCCAGCATCCTCGCAGATGGTAGAATGGATTGTCCAAAGGAACCCGGTATCATCCAAAACACGCATCTCATAATGTACCCCTTTGAAAATGACCATTTGTACCTTTCCGGTAAACTGCCCCTCTTCCAAAGGAACGACCTTTAAATCTTCCGGCCGAATTACCATGTCCACCGCTTCGCCAGGCGCAAAGCCTGCATCTACACAGGGAAGCGTCCCGCCGTGGAATGTTACTACCTTATCTTCCGGCATAACTGCATCGACAATATTGCTTTCCCCAATAAAATCTGCTACAAAGGCGTTTTTTGGCTCGTTATATACATCCTGGGGCGTGCCTATCTGCTGGATTTCGCCATCCCGCATCACTACAATCGTATCGGACATGGTAAGGGCTTCCTCCTGATCATGGGTGACATAAATAAAAGTAATCCCCATGCGCTGCTGGATTGCTTTTAATTCAGCCTGCATTTCCTTGCGGAGTTTCAAATCAAGGGCTCCCAGGGGCTCGTCCAGCAGCAGAACCTTTGGATGGTTGACCAATGCCCTTGCTATAGCTATCCTTTGCTGCTGCCCCCCGGAAAGCTGCTCAATACGTCGCTTTTGAAAATTTTTCAAATTCACCAAAGACAACATTTCAGCTACCCGTTTATTAATCTGATCCTCCGGGGTTTTCGTAAGGCGCAGCCCAAAGGCTACATTTTCAAAAACATTCAAATGCGGGAACAGCGCGTACCGCTGAAAAACAGTATTGACCTGCCGTTTATAAGGAGGAAGGTCATTGATACGCTTCCCTTCAAAAAACACATCGCCTGCATCTGGTTCTGTAAACCCACCGATAATACGCAGGGTAGTTGTTTTCCCGCACCCCGACGGGCCAAGGAACGTTACAAACTCCTTATCACGGATATCCAGGTCTATTCCCTTTAAGACCTTTGTATCTTCAAAGGATTTGGTTAGATTTTTTAACCGAATAATAAACTGCTCTGGCATGGCAGGCATCCCCCTTCCACAAATTCCGGTAAATGCGAAAGCGTCGAAAACAGCTCTGGAGGAAATTCCCCCACTGCTTCAAGCCGCAAAAATCCCCCATCCAAAGGCAGCAGCCCACGCTGGTTAAGGCTATCCGCCGACAGACAGAGGAATTTCATCAGCCGTACTTAGAACCTGTATTCATAACCGGGGGATGCTGGATGGGCGAGGCTTTTTTCTGCCAGGCAAGGAGGTTTTCCGCAGCAATCCTGACGGATTGCAAGGGAAAGCGACGCAGTATGGCTGGAAAAAGACCGTTCAGACAGCGTAGGGCGGTTGTGAATACAGGTTCTTACCTTTGCCCCTGTTTGGCAAAGATGAAAAACAACAACACCAATATAGCATAAATACGCGAAAAGTCAAGAAATTTCCGCAAAAAATCGGAATAAATCTTAATTTGTAGAAAAGAAGATATAAAATTCTCTGGATTTCTCGGTTTCTCTCTGCCATGCTTGGGATTCTGTTGGAAAAGTTTTGATTTGACAAAATGGATATACCTTACAATTTTTGAAGCCTTACGGCTTTCCCATTTATGCAGAGAGTATGAAAAATGGGGCAAATTAAAAAGGTTTGGGGTCAAGAGGGCTTTCCTCAAAAGCCCCCTGTCGGGTCCAGGGCAGACAGCCCTGGTCGCCCTCCGCAGAGGGCGAAATCCCCAGCTTGCTTAAAGCAAACGGAAACCTTACCTAAGAAACTGAAAACTAACCGTTTCGTCAGTATCAAGATCAAAAGCCCGCTGGAATTGCTCAGGGGGAGGAACCAGACTGGAAATGGAACCAGCTTCGTGGGAGCAGCCCCATTATAGCGGGCTTTCTTCCGCTGTGTCCGAGTTCAGCTCTGCTGAACTCAGCCCGCCAG
>CAOJXI010000204.1 GCA_948465665.1 uncultured Clostridia bacterium
ACTCTGCGGAGTTGGACGAAGCGGAAGAAAGCCCGCCTAATGGGGCTGCCCCAACCAAGCTGGTTCCAATCCCAATCTTATTCCACGCCCTGAGCAATACCAGCGGGCTTTTGATTTTGAATACTGACGAAGCGGTTAGCTATTGTCTCTTAGGTAAGGTTTCTATTTTCTTTCAGCAAGCTGGGGATTTCGCCCTCTGCGGAGGGCGACCAGGGCTGTCGGAGCAGCTCTGCTGCTCAACCCTGCGACCCGACAGGGGGCTTTTTAGGAAAGCCCCCTTGACCCGAAACCTTTTTAATCCGCCTTAGCTTGTACTCATCTTAGCTTATTCCCCGCAAATTTGCTTTATCAAACTCACATATCTTTAGAACCAAAATCGAATTTCTTTGTATTTTTTTCTCAAAAGCTTTCTTCCAAGGCAAAAATGTATTATAATGATTGAAATAGACCAGCAATAAAAGGTATATCCGCAGTATGCGAAAACATAGAAAGGAATGGAACGGGCTTTATGCAGGCAGTCAATCGGGTAAAAATAGAGGTGGCAGGTTCCCGATATACCATCTCTACAACAGAGGAGCCGGGCTATGTAGAAGAATTGGCGAAGGAACTGGACGCTCAACTAACAAAATTGTTGGGAAAAAACGCATCGTTATCCATTAACGACGCATTGATTTTATGTTCTCTCCAATTTCTGGCAGACGGCAGGCAGACGGAGAAAACAGCAGACCGTCTGCGGCAGCAATTTTCGGGGTATATGGAAGAGATAAAACGGGCTAAGGAAGATATAGAAGCCAGGCAGAAGGAAAACGACCAGCTAAGAGGGGAAATCCTACAGCTCAGGTTAAAATTGCAGCAGTTAAAGACGGAAAAGGAAGGGAAGGCAAAAGCATAGGGAAGGCGGGAAATAAAGTGAAAATAGAAATCCTTGCCCCAGCAGGCGGAAGGGAATCAGTGGAAGCCGCGGTACGTTGTGGAGCAGACGCAGTATACCTGGGGACAAAGGTTCTCAATGCCCGTCGTAATGCGGCAAACTTTGATGAGCAAAGCTTGGAGGATACAGTTAAATACTGCCATGAAAGAGATGTCAGGGTTCACCTGACAGTTAATACTTTAATATATGATAGTGAAATTCCCCAAGCGGTATCGGTAATACAGGAAGCGTGCCGCGCCGGTGTGGATGCGGTTATTGTCCAGGATATGGGGATAGCGTCACTTTGCAGAAAGATTTGCCCGGAACTTCCCATGCACGCATCTACACAAATGGCTGTCCATAATTTGGAGGGAGCGCTCCAGGCGCAGGAACTGGGATTTTCCCGCGTTGTCTTGGCACGCGAAATGACCAAAGAGGAAATCCGCAGGGTGACGGAAAACTGTTCGGTGGAAACAGAGGTATTTGTCCATGGGGCTTTATGTATGTGCGTTTCAGGGCAATGTTACCTCAGTGCTGTGATCGGCGAGAGAAGCGGCAACCGGGGGCTTTGCGCCCAGCCCTGCCGCCTTCCCCATAAGGTCTGCGGGAATGGAAGCAGCGGCTCTGATTATGCCCTTTCCCTTAAAGATTTGTGTTTGATCCCCCATATGGAGGGGCTGGAAAATCTGGGCGTAACTTCCCTGAAAATTGAAGGGCGTATGAAAAGACCGGAATATGTCGCGGCGGCAGTTTCTGCCTGCTGTATTGCAAGAGACAGGGGAAATCCCAATTTGGAACAGCTTAGGGCCGTTTTTTCCCGCAGCGGGTTTACAGACGGCTATTTTACAGGGAATTTTGGGCCCCGGATGTTTGGAACCCGTCAGAAAGAGGATGTGGAAGCAGCGCGGGGAGTTTTGGGCGAGCTGGCTGCCCTCTACCGGAAAGAAACCCAGAGGGTTCCTATTACCTTTGATTTTACACTGGAAGCAGAAAAACCTGCTGTCCTTACTTGCCGTGATAAACAGGGAAGGAGCGCAACAGTTTTTGGTGCTGTCCCAGAGGCTGCTGTTAATAAGCCTTTAACCTGTGAGGCTGTTGAGAAAAGCCTTTGCAAGACCGGCTCTACTCCTTATTTCGCTGAAAAAACAGAGTGCCGGATTGCTGAAAACCAGATGCTTCCTGTCTCGGCTTTGAATTCCATGCGCCGCGATGTCTTGGAAAAATTATCTGAACTTAGGCGCAGTTCTGTTTCCTATTCTGTCCGGGAAATTGAGATTGAACAGACATTTCCCAAAAAACAGGAGGACTTTTCCCCAGAGCTGAGGGGGCGTTTTCACTCTCTTCATGGGCTGACACAAGATATTGTGTTGTCATTGGAGCAAATAGTCCTACCTCTTGTAGATGTTTTCAACGCTTTCAACAATCCTGTGTTGAAAACTATGGATAAAAATAAAATTGCCGTCGAAATCCCCAGGATATTGTTCCAAAATACCGAAGAAGTTTTCAAAATGTTAAAGCGCGTTAAAGAGTTTGGAGTTCATAGGGCGGTTTGTTCTAATATAGGGGCGTTACAGTTGGCGAAAGCAGCAGGATTTGATATAACCGGCGGGTGGGCGCTCAATATTTCCAATTCATTAGCGTTAAAGGAATACAGGGATTTGGGGCTGTCAGAGGCAGAACTTTCTATTGAGCTGTCCCTGGCAAGAATCCGGCAGATAGGCGTTTTTTTGCCCTGCGGCATTGTATCATATGGATACCTTCCCCTGATGGTCTTTCGGAACTGCCCGGTAAAAAATGCAGTAGGCTGCAAAAACTGCGAAAAAAAATTTAATACCTTGAAAGACCGTACTGGGGCGGAATTTTTTGTAGATTGTGAAACAGGAGGCCAATGCAGCCAACTGTTTAACAGTACACCTTTATATTTGGCTGACCGTTTAGATGAATTTTCCGGCGTAAGATGGCATACGCTTTATTTTACTAAGGAATCACCTGAAGAAATACGAAACGTTATCCATGCGTATCGGGAAAGGCTGACCTGGGAAAAATCAAAGCTCTCAAGACGCCGGAATTCACATGGAGAATTTACCAGGGGATTATATTACCGCAACGTTCTTTGAAGGAACGCGGAAAGGAATGAACATTAAGTGCAGCGCAGCGTTATTTTAGCGTCTGGTTCTCCAAGGAGAAAGGAACTTTTAAAAGAAATATGCAAAGATTTCGTTGTCATTACCTCTGAATTTGACGAAATGGTATTCCCTAGGGAATCGCCGGATGCCTTGGTTAAAAGGCTTTCTATAGGGAAGGCGGAAGATGTTTGGGATTGTACAAAGGGAGATAGAATTGTAATTGGCGCCGATACGGTAGTTGCTTTGGATGGGGAGATTATGGGCAAACCTGCTGACGCTGGCGATGCCCGCCGGATGCTGAAAAAATTGTCCGGGAAAATTCATCAGGTATATACCGGGGTAGCGGTTTTATGGGACAGCGGAAGGGATTCCTTTGTAAGTGTGTCCCAGGTGGAATTTTACCCGCTGTCTGACGGGGAGATTGATGCCTATATTGCTTCTGGGGAACCTTTTGGAAAGGCTGGGGCTTATGCCATCCAGCTTGGAGGGAAATTGTTTGTAAAAGCTATTTCCGGCGATTATTCCAATATCGTCGGTTTCCCGGTGGCTGAAGTTTACCATCGGATGTCTAAGCTGGGGCTGCTCCCTTCGCCTTTCCCTGGAAAACTTTAAATTTTTTATGAAATCCTTGCATTTTTAGTTGAGAAAACAATAAGGCAAGGGTATAATAAATGATGGTGCTTTTCTTTTTCTAAAACTTGTTGATTCAGATAGCAAAACTGGTTCTTGTAAGTTGAAAATATTAGGATAGATGTAATTTTACCGGCGACAGAGGGTTATTGCGCTGGAAAGGGGTAAAAACAGTGGGTATTTTTTCAAAAGATATTGGTATTGACCTGGGTACCGCCAATACCCTGGTTTTCATGAAAGGCAAAGGAATTATTATGCGGGAACCGTCTGTTGTGGCAGTGGATACCAGGACAGACACTGTCCGCTATGTGGGGCAGGACGCAAAAGACGTTATTGGGCGTACCCCTGGCTCTATTGTTGCGGTCAGGCCCTTGAAAGACGGGGTTATTGCCGACTTCGACATTACAGCCAGTATGCTTCAGATTTTTATTAAAAAAGCGTGCAGCAATTCCCTATTCGCTAAACCAAGGGTCGTTATTTGTATCCCTTCCGGCGTTACTGAAGTGGAACGCCGCGCCGTTAAAGAAGCTGCTCAGAAAGCCGGATCTAAAAGTGTTGCTATCATTGAAGAACCTATGGCTGCTGCAATTGGGGCAGGACTCCCGGTGGCAGAGGCTACCGGCAACATGGTCGTTGATATTGGCGGCGGAACCAGCGAGGTTGCTGTCATTTCCCTTGGCGGCATCGTTGCTGCCAAGTCTGTCCGCGTTGCCGGGGATGAATTTGATGTAGCTATTATTAATTACGTCAAAAAGAAGTATAACCTACTCATTGGTGAAAGAACCGCCGAGGATGTTAAAATTAAAATCGGCTCTGCTTATAAGTATGACGGCGAAGAACCAATGGAAATTAAGGGAAGAAATTTGGTGGATGGACTGCCTAAGAATTTGTTTATTACTCCCGGTGAAATTCGGGAAGCTTTAGCGGAACCTATTTCATCCGTTTTAGAAGCAATCCGCATTACCCTGGAAAATACCCCGCCTGAATTGTCCGCCGATATTATTGACCACGGAATCATACTTACCGGCGGCGGCGCATTGCTCAAAGGGCTGGATGTGCTTATTTCCCAGGAAACCGGTATGCCTGCCTATATTGCTGAAAATCCTCTGGACTGTGTAGCGGCTGGAACAGGTAAAGTTTTGGAGGATATCGACAGACTGCGGGAGGTGCTGTCGGAAGATTCACAGAAGTATTGATTTTATATTTTGACGTGTGTTGGAGGGGCTGCCTATAAACGCTGCGGGTTTATTGGCGGCCCTGTCCGTATTATGGAAACGTGAATTCGATGAAGCTTATTTGCGGGAGAAAGCTCAGATGAGTACAAACTAAGGCGGATTAAAAAGGTTTGAAGAGTCCAGAGGAACTTTCCTAAAAAGTTCCTTTG
>CAOJXI010000205.1 GCA_948465665.1 uncultured Clostridia bacterium
AATGGTCGTTGTTGCCTTTATCGCTTTACTACTTAAAAGATTTTGAACAGGTTCTAAGATCGGAAACCTTTAATTTATAGCTGTCTAAAAGAAATACAAGCGGATTCAAAATTACACTTTTTCTGCCTATTGAGTTGATTTTACATTGCAAATCACGTATACTATAAATACAATGAAATGCGAAAGGGATTGATATTATGGCTGCTACGACAAATTTCAGTGTCCGTATGGATAGCGATATTAAAAGGCAGTGCGAAAACCTATACAGTGAATTAGGCATGAACCTAACTACTGCTATCAATGTTTTCCTGCGCCAGTCGCTCCGCGTTGGCGGTTTTCCTTTTGAGGTGAAGCTGGAACAGCCCAACAAGGAAACTATTGCGGCCATGCTGGAAGCGGAACGTATTGCACACGATCCAGGGGTAAAGCATTATTCCGATGTTGAGGAAGCACTTCAGGAGCTGAAAAAATGAACCGCGATATTGTCTGGACAACAAAATTCAAAAAGGATTATAAGCTGGCGATCAAACGCAATCTGAACATTAAGCTTCTGGATGATATAATACGGGCTCTGTCGCGTGGCGAAATACTGCCGGAAAGGAATAAAGATCATGAACTAACTGGTGAATGGACAGGACATAGGGAATGTCATATCCAGCCGGATTGGCTTCTCATTTATCGGATTGAAGATGATGTTCTGGTGTTGACGCTGTCCCGTAGCGGAACACACAGCGATCTGTTCAGTAAATGATTTTTGATCAGTGCATCTGCTTCTTTCGCTTGCTATATTTAATCCGCAGATTCAGTAAAGGGCTGTCCACCCTGGCTTCGACCCCAAATTTTAACCAAAACGGATATCCTGTCCGGGAAAGGACAAGTTATGGAAAAGGTACAATTCACCCCTGACCAGCAAAACGCTATTGACGCACGGGGCGGAACGCTCCTGGTATCTGCGGCAGCGGGCAGTGGGAAAACGGCGGTTCTTGTCGAGCGTGTTATCCGGCGGATACTCGATCCAGTCTCCCCTGTTGACGCTGACCGGCTTCTGGTAGTAACCTTCACCAATGCCGCGGCACAGGAAATGAAAAGCCGTATTTCCTCACGCTTAGAGGAATTATCCCGTAATGATCCAACCAATCTCCGCCTGACCCGCCAGGTATTGCTAATGGAACAGGCAAGCATCAGTACAATAGATTCCTTTTGTATGAACCTCGTCCGCGGGAACTTTCAAAAGCTGGATATCCCGCCGGATTTCCGTGTTATGGACGAAAAGGAAGGGACGCTGTTAAAGAGCGAAGCGCTGGAAGAAGTCATAGAAGAATGTTACCGCCAGGACGATGGAATTTTCACATCATTGGTAGAATTGTTATCCGGCGGACGGGACGACAGCCAGTTATTTGGGGCTGTGCAGCAGCTTTACCAATTTTTGCGTTCCCATGCGTTTTATGAACAGTGGCTTGCAGAGCAGTTAGCGGCATACAACCCAGAAAAGCCCGCTTCAGAAACCCAGTGGGCAAAAATTTTATATGGAAGCGCCCGCGAAACAGCGGCGTTCTGCCTGATGGAAGCAGAGGAAGCAATCCGGCTGACCCAGGGAGATGAAAAGCTGGAAGGCGCATACCGTGAAGCCTTAGAGGATGACGCAGAATATTGCCGCCAGCTTTTAAGGCTGTTAAACGGGAAAGCGGAATGGGATGCTGTCTATCATGAATTACATACCCATACTTTTGGGCGTTTCAAAGCGCTCCGGGGTTATGAAAGCGACGGAACAAAAGAACGCGTTTCAGAAATCCGGGAGCAGATAAAAAAGCAGCTTAACAGTATAACGGAATTATTTTGTACCGATTCAGCAGGATTCCGGGAGGATATTGAAGATTTGCGTCCAAAAATCCAGCGGTTATTTGCCATTACATTGCAGTTTGGAAAACGGTTTGCCCAGCGGAAGGCAGAACGCCGGGCGCTGGACTTTTCCGATTTGGAACATTACGCGCTGGATTTGCTGTATGATAAAGTTCCCGACGGGAGCCATAAACCCTCGGAACTGGCAAAGGAACTGTCCCAGCGGTACGAGGAAATTCTGGTAGACGAATACCAGGATACCAACGAAGCCCAAGATTCCATTTTTGCAGCACTGTCCCGCGATGAAGGGAACCGTTTTATGGTTGGAGATATAAAGCAGAGCATTTACCGGTTCCGGCAGGCAATGCCTGAATTATTTATGAAGAAAAGCGCTGAATACGCCCCCTATGATGGAAAAAATTTCCCCGCAAAAATTATTCTGGGAAAAAATTTCCGAAGCCGGAAGGAGATTGCAGGAGCCGTCAACCAGCTTTTTGGGGAACTGATGCACGAAAAGACAGCGGAAATCCAGTATGGGAAAGATCAGGAACTTATCCCTGGGGCGGAATATCCTGTGCTTGACGGCGGGGATGTACTGCCGGAGGCAGTTCTGCTGGAAATCGGCAGTGAAGACCGTGACCAGGCGGAAGCAGAGTATGCCGCGGAGCGTATTTCGCAAATGCTAAAAAAAGGCGAAAAGATAACCGACCATGGAACCCTGCGCCCTGTCCAGCCCAAGGATATCTGCATTTTAATGCGTTCCCCAAAAGGTCGGGCGGAAAAATTCCTTCAGGCTTTGGAAAAAAAGGGCATCCAAGGCTGGTCTGACAGTGAAAGCGGCTTTCTCACTTCCAGGGAAGTGTCAGTAGCAGTTTCGCTTCTGCGGGCTGTTGATAATCCGCTTTTGGATTTGCCTATGTCCGCTGTTCTGCTCTCCCCTGTTTTCGGTTTTACCGCCGACGAACTTACCGCGCTGCGCCTGGCAGACCGCAGCAGCCCGCTTTATCGGAATATGATGGCGCGCCAGGAAAAAGGAGAAGGAACCTTAAAGGAAAAAGCGTGTCTGGAACTGTTGTCCCAGCTCCGTAAAGAGGCAGCCGTTACTGACGCCTGCGGGCTGCTCCAGAAAATATACGACCTTACCGATTATCCCTCCATGGTACAGGCAATGCCAGGCGGAGAGACGCGGCGGGCTAACCTTATGCTGCTGCTGGACTATGCGCGGCAGTATGAAGCCGCTGGATACCGGGGGTTATCAGGATTCCTGCGGTTTGTGGACAGCGCCCAGGAACAGGACGATGATCTTGCCCCTGCCGTTACAATCTCCGAACAGGCAAATGTGGTAAGGATTATGAGCGTCCACCGTTCCAAAGGTCTGGAATTTCCGGTTGTGTTCCTGTGCGGGTTATCCAGAAGCTTTAACTTTTCAGACAGGAATTCGGCAGCGCTGCTGCATCCCCAGGCGGGATTTGCCTGCAAGCGGAAAGAGTCCCAGGGAATGGGCTGGTATACTACTGTCCCGCGGGAAGCCCTCCGACTGGAAATCGCCCGTTCTTCCCGGGCAGAGGAAATGCGGATTTTATACGTCGCGGTTACAAGGGCAAGGGAACGCCTGTATTTGATTATGTCGGAGCGGGATGTTCAAAAAGAACTTTCAGGCGCATTGGCTGACGCGCAGGGGCGCAGCCGGGATGAAGTAATTTTTCACATTTCCCGCGCAAATGATTTTACCAGATGGATTCTTTTGGCACTGGCACGCCATAACGACATAACGGCGGCGGCAGAAAAGGCGGGGCTGTCCTTACAGCTAGACGGATGTTCCCCGGAAGAAGAAAAACGCTTCCTGGTTCACTTTGAAAAGTGGGAACCCCAAAAGGCAGAGGAAGAAACGCCCCAAGGATTGAGGTTAGCCGTTCCGCTGGGAGCGGAAGCCCTAACCCAGCGTTTGAGAACCCAGACAGCCTACCGGTATCCCTGGATGCAGTCCACCCTTACCCCTGCCAAACTTGCCGCTTCAGAAGTTGCCCAGGGGGAAAGCACTGTAATCTTTCAAAGCAGGCCGCAGTTTTTGCTGGAGGAAGGGCTGACCCCTGCCGAACGCGGGCAGGCGCTCCATAAATTCATGCAGTTCTGCAACTACGACGCGGCAAAAGAAAACCCTTCCGCTGAAGTGAAAAGGCTGGTGGAAAAAGCCTATCTGACAAAGGCAGAAGGCGAAAGCATCCATATAAAACGGGTTGCGGCATTTTTTGCCTCCCCGCTGGCAGAACGGATATTCCAGGCAAAAGGCAGGGGCGAAGTACAGAGGGAGCTGCGGTTCCTGGCAGCTTTAGGGGAACGGGAACTTGGAAAATGGCGGAAGGATATCCAGGGCGGGGAAACAGTAACGGTACAGGGCGTTGCAGACTGCGTTTTTTTTGAAGACGGGCAGGCTGTGATTGTGGACTACAAAACCGATTTTGTACAAACCCCGGAAGAATTGATTGAACGGTACTCCCCCCAGCTCACGATTTACAAAATGATACTGGAGAAAAGCTTGGGTTATCCCGTGAAAGAATGTATCCTGTATTCCTTTGGATTAAGGCAGGAAGTTCGGATTTTATAAGAAGGAATTGCCATTAATGATAGCTTTAAATCTGTCATTAATGGCAATCACTATTTTATTTTGTAATCTCATCCAGATTGATCTTTCCATGCTCTTTCTCATAATCTGCAATAAACTTTAGCATTAATTGGATTATCTGGCTGTTGGCAGATCGTCCTGTATAACCGCAGACATAACGGAATTTAGCCAATATATTACCATCTACCCTAAGACCAAAATGTTTTTCGTTATCCTTATTCATAAATATCCCCCCAGTAATTTTATTATACTTTAATTTTACGGTTTCGTGTTCTAGGTACGCCATCATGGCAAACCGTTGGTTTGCTGGATGGCTGCAAGAGAAAACTTGGAGGTTTTGTCCAACTCTGCGGAGTTGGACGAAGCGGAAGAAGCCCGCCCAATGGAGCTGCCCGCCCTTAGCTGGTACCAATCCCAATCTTATACCACCCCCGAAGTAATTCCAGCGGGCTTTTGATTTTGAATACTGACGAAACGGTTAGTTTTCACTCTCTTAGGTAAGGTCTATGCTTTCTTTAAGCCTGCTGGGGTATTTCGCGCCTGCGGGCGCGACCAGGGGGCTTTT
>CAOJXI010000206.1 GCA_948465665.1 uncultured Clostridia bacterium
AGCAAACCAACGGTTTGCCATGATGGCGTACCTAAGACCGATAACCTTAAAATTAAGGAGCCTTTTCATCGAACTCACAGTGAAAGAAGGCAGATACGGCCCATATTACACCTAAAAATTAGCTTTTTCGTCAAATTTACATTAATTTTAATGCCCAAAATAATTTTTATGTACAAAATGGATTGCAATTCAGAAGGAACCCTATTATAATCTAGTATAGACGGCGTAGTATTGGCATAAATTACATGAAAATGCAAATTGGGTATAAGGGATACATAACCTTATACTGGAAAACAACAAGAAAACAAATTGCCGGAAATTGTCGGCGAATGCAAATACCAAGCGTCTAAAAACAAATTAAGGTGGGATAATACAAAATGCAAGCAAGATTTTCAAGCGAGCAAATCAAGGCAATGATCTGCCAAACCCTTACAGAGAACCTGGCTGCAAGTCCGCAAACCGCACCAGACGACGTATATTATAAAGCGTGCGTAATGGTAGTCCGGGAAATTCTGCGGGGCAAGCGCCGCCAGTTCAAGGCTTCCTGCAATGCGGCAGCGCGGAAAAACACCTACTACCTGTGTATTGAATTTCTGATGGGGCGTTCCCTGAAGAACAGCATTTACAATCTGGAGCTGGTGCAACCGTTTACACAAGCCCTGTCGGAGCTTGGGGTAAAGCTGGAAAACCTGTATGAATGTGAACCGGATGCAGGGCTTGGGAACGGCGGACTTGGACGTTTGGCGGCGTGTTTTCTGGACGCCCTTGCAACAACGGAGCATCCAGCGATTGGATATTCCATCCTGTATGAATTTGGTATATTCAAGCAGAAGATTGAAGACGGCTGGCAGACAGAGCAGCCAGACAGCTGGCTTCCTGGTGGAAGCGCCTGGCTGGTGGAACGTCCAGAGCTGACAGTCCCCATTCACTTTGGCGGGAACGTAGAGGAATATTGGAATGAAAACTACCATTTCATTTCCCATAAAAACTACACAACTGTCAATGCGGTTCCCTATGATATGTATGTAACCGGATATGACTCCAACGCGGTAAGCGTACTGCGTCTGTGGAAGGCGCAAAGTCCTATTATTGATATGGCGTCGTTTAACCGAGGGGATTATCAAAGTGCCCTGGGCAGTACGATGTCTGAGCTTATCAGCAAGGTGCTTTATCCTAACGACAACCATACAGAAGGGAAAATCCTGCGCCTGAAACAGCAGTATTTCCTGGTATCAGCTTCCCTGTCAGATATTATCCGCCGCCATATGTCCGTATATGGAACATTGGATAATTTCGCGGAGAAGAACGCTGTCCATATCAACGATACCCATCCAACTTTGGTAATCCCAGAGTTAATGCGTGTATTATTGGACGACTGCGGATATAGCTGGGAACACGCCTGGGATATTGTGACAAAAACGTTTGCATATACCAACCATACAGTTATGGCAGAGGCCCTGGAACAGTGGAATGAGGATGTTTTCCGGGAATTGCTGCCCCGTATTTACCAGATTGTGCGGGAAATTAACGAACGTTTCTGCCAGGAGCTTTTTGAAAAATACCATTTGGGTATGGATCAGATTTCCCGTATGTCGATTTGCTGTGACCATAATATTCGGATGGCCAACCTGTGCGTAGCGGCATGTCATAGTGTCAACGGTGTGTCCAAGCTTCACTCTGAAATTATCAAGAAATCCGTATTTAAAGATTTCTATGCCATAACCCCGGAAAAGTTTAAGAACGTAACAAATGGCATCGCTTCCCGCCGGTGGCTTTACCAGTCTAACCCTGGCCTGACAAAGCTGCTGAAAGAAAAAATTGGTGACGGATGGCTGCGTGATCTTTCACAGCTTTCCAACTTCAGCGAGTTTGCCGATGATACAGGCGTTTTAGATCAGCTTGCAGTCATCAAAAAAGAAAACAAGGAACGTTTTGCCCGGTATATTAAAAAGACTACCGGACAGGTCATTAACACTGATTCCATCTTCGACGTACAGGTTAAACGTCTCCACGAGTACAAGAGGCAGCATTTGAATGGCCTGCATATTCTGAGTCTGTACCAGGCGCTCCGTGAAAATCCTAACATGGATTTTGTACCGAGAACCTTTATCTTTGGCGCTAAGGCAGCCCCAGGCTACTATATGGCAAAGCAAATTATCAGTATGTTGTGTACCTTGTCCAAGGAAATCGAAAAAGATCCCCTTATCCGCGACAAGCTAAGGATTGTCTACCTGGAAGATTACCGCGTTACCCTGTCCGAGCTGTTAATGCCGTCTGCGGACGTGTCCGAGCAGATATCCCTTGCTGGTACGGAAGCATCCGGCACCGGCAATATGAAGCTTATGCTTAACGGCGCTATTACATTGGGAACCCTTGACGGCGCCAATGTGGAAATTAAAGACCAGGTAGGGGACGACAACATCATAATCTTTGGTATGCACACCGACGAGGTAGATCGCCGCCGTCAGCAGGGATATTATCCAAGGGATATCTACGAGAACAACGGAATTGTACACAGAGCCTTGGACGAGGTTCAGCGTGGCTTTGGCGGGAAACAATTTACCGAAGTCTTTAATTCTCTCGTTTACCATGATCCCTATATGGTTCTCGCGGACTTTAATTCCTATCGGGAAGCACAGTTAAAGGTTGCTGAACTTTACAGCCAGCCCCATGTGTGGAATAAGATGTCCCTGATTAATATCGCGCAGTCCGGTATTTTCTGCGCTGACCGCGCTATTACCGATTATGCCCGCGATATCTGGCATCTGAACTGATTGATCTTTATTTTATTGTCAAAAGGGGAATTGTTTTTTTCAAAAAATAAAAATCCAAATCCCCCTTGACAAATCCCTCTCCAGGGCATATTATAACAATGCAGAGTCTGTTTCAGGGCGGAGTGAAATTCTCCACTGGCGGTAAAGTCCGCGAGCCCTTCGGGGTATGATTTGGTGCAATTCCAAAACCAACGGTTAAAGGCCGGATGAAAGAAACGGATGTTAAAGCTTATTTTTCAGCCTTAGTTTCCATGGGGCGGAAATCAATAAGTGTTTCTTTAACATTCAAAGCCCATTGGCAGAACGCCAATGGGCTTTTTTGCAGGGTTTAGAAAACCTGGCAGGCTCCTTGCACAGAAAAAAGGAGGAATCGTTTATGGAAAACACAACACAGGTTCAGGCAAAGTCTCCCGCAAATCGTATCAGCGTTAATACTCTGGTTAAAATTGCAATTTTAGGCGCAGTCTCCGTTGTAGTTATGTTCTTTACATTCCCGCTCCCCTTTGCGCCCAGCTTTTATAAGCTGGATTTAAGCGAAATCCCTGTTTTGGTAGGGGGATTTGCTATGGGGCCAGTAGCCGCCCTTATTATTGAGGCATTGAAAAACATCCTTAATATATTAATTGGCGGCACCACAACCGCAGGGATTGGAGAGTTTGCAAATTTCTGTATGGGCTGTGCGCTGTCAATCCCCGCTTCCCTTATCTACAAAAAACATAAGTCCAAAAAAACCGCTGTTATTGGGCTGGCTGTTGGAACGGTGCTCCTTACAGTTGTCGGCTCGCTGCTCAACTATTTTGTGCTGCTCCCCGCCTACTCCTATTTTATGAAGATGGATTTAAGCGCTTTCGTAGGAATGGGCACAAAGATTAATGCCTCTATTACTGATTTGAAAACCCTGGTTATGTTTGCTGTTGTCCCCTTTAATCTTCTCAAAGGCGTTCTGGTATCAATTATAACACTGCTTATTTACAAATACATTTCCCCGCTTCTCAAAAAGTAGAGCGGAGTTTTGACAGAAAGGGCTGTACTGAGACCAGTACAGCCCTTTGAAGTTTCAGGAGAATATAAAGCCCAATCAGGTCATAGCCGCGCCATCAACCGAGAGAATTTCCCCGGTAATATAGCTGGCCATATCACTGGCAAGGAATAGGAACGCATCTGCAACTTCCTCTGGCTCGCCCATACGTCCCAAAGGAATGGGTGCAGTTACACGCTTCACCATTTCTTCCGGCAGGGCTGCCACCATATCGGTACGGGTTACGCCTGGGGCAACCGCATTGACACGGATATGGTCTCTGCCCAATTCCCTAGCCAGGGATTTGGTAAAGCCATTGACAGCAAACTTAGAGGTAGGATAAGCACAGCCGGAAGGCTGCCCGTAGAGACTTACCATGGAGCTGGTATTTAAAATAACGCCGCCGCCCTGTTCCTTCATGATTCCGGCAGCCTCCCGTGAGCAGATAAAGATGGAGTTTACATTCAAATCCATTACTTTAGCAAAATCTTCCGGCTTATACTGGTATAAGGATTCGCGGGCGGAAACGCCGGCATTGTTTACCAAGATATCCAGGGAACCAAAGGTTTCCTTTACTTTCTGGAATGTTTCATGAATTTGGTCAGGATTGCTTAGGGATGGACACATACCAATAACTGGATAATTGGGATTTTCTTCTTTCAAAGCTGCCATAGCCTTATCAACAGTTTCCTGTCGGGAACCCAAAAGCGCTACTTTCGCTCCGTTTTCAAGAAATTTCTTTACCACCGCCAAACCGATTCCCCTTGTACCGCCGGTGACGATGGCAGTTTTACCTTTCAGCAGTTCCATAAAGTTCACTCTCCCTTTCTTTTGGGTATAATTGTATTGTTTACAGTTTAACATACTTCCCTTTCCCATGCAAGATGTTTCTGGTTACATATAGCAGTCCATGGAAATAATGCAGCTATACGTGATTTAAATTGCCAATATCTACGGGGTTTAATGAAAATTCCCTCTAAACTGTAAGGTTTACGGTATTAGGTACGCCATAATGGGGCTGCCTGCCCGAAGGTGGTTCCAATCCCAATCCTATCACCCCCAGGCAATTCCAACGGGCTTTTTATTAAAATACTGACGAAGCGGTTAGCTATTTGTCTTTTAGGCGAGGTCTATGTTTACTTTCAGCAAGCTGGGATATTTCGCGCCTGGCGGGTTCAGTTC
>CAOJXI010000207.1 GCA_948465665.1 uncultured Clostridia bacterium
CCTAAGAGACTGATAACTAACCGCTTCGTCAGTATTCAAAATCAAAAGCCCGCTGAAATTGCTCAGGGGGTGGGATAAGACTGGGACTGGAACCAGCTTTGTTGGGGCAGCCCCATTATGGCGGGCTTCTTCCTCTTCGTCCCAGTTCAGCTCTGCTGAACTAGCGTCGCCAACGTTGGACAAAACCTCCAAATTTTCTCTTGCAGCCATCCAGCAAACCAACGGTTTGCGAATGATGGCGTACCTAAGGCCATCAGCCTTACAATTAAGGAATTGATCATTGAACTCACGTTAAATAAGTAAAAAGGAAACTTATGCAGGGCGGTTTTCCAGGACAGCAAGGCGAACCTGGATGTCGTCAATCTGGCGCTGGAGGGTTTCCTGCTGGCGTTCCAGCTCCCATTGTTTTTCATGGCAAAGCTTATAACCGTCAAAAAGAGCATTAATACGGTTAGTAACATCATTCTCTATTTTCAGCTCAATTCGACGGGTATGGTCATCCAAGCGTTTTTCCACCATCTCTTCGATCTGCTTGGTATGTTCCTCCAGACGTTTTTCGATTCGCTCGGTTTGATCTTCCAATAAGGATGCAATTTGGTTTAACAGTTCATGATTATCCATAATACATCACTCCTTTGTTTTAGTATAGCATAGACAAAAAATATCGTCAATCCCGGACAACATATGGGTTTAAAAAGAAATGCTCTTAAAAAACCGCATAACAAAGCAGTTTTTTAAGAGCATTAAAGCTGGGCCGGCTGGATTTGAACCAGCGGAATGCAGGAGTCAAAGTCCTGTGCCTTACCCCTTGGCGACGGCCCAATATGAAGAATAAAAGCCCGTCCAAACAATATCAGAACAGGCTTTTCCGATGTGAAGGGTGGATAGTGGGATTCGAACCCACGGTCTTCAGTGCCACAAACTGACGCGTTAACCAACTACGCCATACCCACCAAATAAAACGGGACAACCGTTAAAAACGCGCCAGGAGGGACTCGAACCCCCGACCTACCGCTTAGAAGGCGGTTGCTCTATCCAGCTGAGCTACTGGCGCATTCATTTCCCAACCGGACAACTGTGGTTCCAGGGAAAAGTGGAGCGGGTGATGGGAATCGAACCCACACAACCAGCTTGGAAGGCTGGGATTCTACCACTGAACTACACCCGCATATTATTTTCCGAAAAATTCCAAGAGCTATTATAGCATATGCCCTTCATAATGTCAAGAAATTTTCTGGCTTTATTCTTTAAACATTCCCTTTGCCCTTGTTTAACACTGTTGATTTCTTCAGTGCGCAATCTATTATAAAATGCTTCAATATAATTGTCAATACTTTTTTATAAATTTTTCACCCTGTTCAGAAAAACCTCCTTCCGGTTAGCGGAGCCGCATCCCGAAAGGAGGTTTTCAGGTTTGGGGGAGGCAGTCAGGCAAATTTTTCTTCAATATCAAGCCTGACCTGTTCCAGCATATTCTTCATATGGGTGTTTTCTTCCCGAAGGCGTTTTATTTCAAATTGGTATTCGATACGTCTCAAAAGCTGGATTTCAGTAACGGGCTTTGTGATAATCTCAGTAGCGCCCTGCATATACAATTTATGGACAATGTCCATATCGCCATGCTCAGTCAGTGTAAAAAATACAGGAATATCCCTTGTACGTTCATCCTGTTTGAGAACATTTAAAACCTCCATCCCATCCATGCCGGCCATATGCAGATCCATAAGGATCAAATCCGGGAGAGGATTTGATTTCAAAAAGCCCAAAGCCTGGACGCCAGAAAACATCTCAATGCCTTCATACGCTGGGGTCAGGTATGCCTTACAAATTGCATTGCTGATTTTATCGTTACTGACAATCATAACGGTATACATTGTTTCAATCCTCCAAATACCAAATTTCATATTATGAATTAAAATCATATCGGGATATTAGCAAAATTATATTTTTAAAAAAGAAGAGATTTAAAATTCACTTTATTTCTATTATATCACGGGAAGTAAAAGAAACGCAAGATTAAGAAAAAAACCTGAAATTGAATTTCTAGCCAGAAATAATGTATAATATATATAATATCATTAATAATATGAGCAAATATCTTTTATATAAGGATTATATACATTTTATACTAATATTTTATATTTTTTAAAAAATATTTATAAAATTCAACGAATTAAATCAGATAAAAAAACAAGTTGCCATTATATTAGGAACCTGTAAGAGCCCATTCAGGATCTCAACATGTGCGGATTGGCGCGGGGAGATTCTGAATAGGCTCTAAAAAGTTTTCTGTAAATCAATAATAAAGGCTGTACGGGCAGACAGCCTAATACGTACAGCCTTTATACTCAATTATTTCACAGGAATTTCATGGAGCCAGCCATCGGGAGCTTCAATCCTTCCCATTTGGATTCCGGTCAAAGTATCATATAATTTTTGGGTAACAGGGCCGATTTTTTCCATACCGCTTGGGAAACAGATTTCCTTTCCATGATCCACAATCTTTCCGACAGGGGAAATAACAGCAGCAGTCCCGCATAAACCACATTCAGCAAATTCCTGAACCTCACTAAGCAGAACTTCCCTTTCTTCAACTTCCATTCCCAGGTATTCCTTAGCAACATGGACAAGGGAACGGCGGGTAATCGATGGCAAGATACTGGAGGATTTCGGGGTTACAATTTTATGATCTTTTGTAACAAAGAGGAAGTTGGCCCCGCCGGTTTCTTCTACCTTGGTACGCGTTTTAGGATCAAGGTACATATTTTCATCATAGCCTTCCTCATGGGCGCTGACAATCGCATGAAGGCTCATCGCATAGTTAAGCCCTGCCTTAATATGCCCGGTTCCGTTAGGGGCGGCGCGGTCAAAGTCGCTGACACGTATTGTCAAGGGGCGTGCCCCACCTTTAAAGTACGGGCCGACCGGCGTTACAAACATACGGAACTGGTATTCAACGGCAGGTTTTACGCCGATAACAGGGCTGGAGCCAAACATATATGGACGAATATACAAAGTTGCCCCTGAACCATAAGGGGGGACATACGCCGCATTTGCCGCCACGGTTTTTTCTACCGCGTCAAGAAAGCGCTCCTCTGGGAATTCCGGCATTTCCAAGCCCCTTGCAGAGTTCATCATCCGTTTGGCGTTTTGATCCGGGCGGAATGTGACAATACGCCCATCCTCTGTTGTGTAGGCTTTTAACCCTTCAAAGCACGTTTGGGCATATTGCAGGACGCCTGCACATTCACTTAGCGTTATCGTTGCGTCGGAGGTGAGGGTTCCTTGGTCCCATGCGCCGTTTTTATAATTTGAGACATACCGCTTATCAGTTTGTATATAGCTGAAGCCTATATTTGCCCAATCCAGATTTTTCTTTTCCATGACCTTTTCTCCATTCTGCTGCTTAGGGCAGCTTTTTTATGCCTGTTAATAGGATTTGGCATCCGTTGTATGCGCACAACAGATATGTCTGATGACTTCCTGTTTAGGGTTTATTATAGCATTTTTCGTTGTTTCCTGCAATACCAGGAACTTTATTTTCTGGAAATAATACAGGTTCTCAGTCTATGCGCCGGACTGTGGACGGCAGGCATCCACCTGTTCCAAAGCCTGTTCCACAAGCCGCCCCAGAGGGAGGTTAGGCGCGCCTATAATAATATTGTCGCAATGGTTTACTGGTATTAACAAACGCTTTGCCCCGCTCTGTCCAACTGCAACAGCCATATTCGGCGTAATTTCCCCATACATAGCATCGGCAATTACAATTCCGATTGGCCCTATAATTACATCTGCTTTCCGGCATCCAACGACAACGGCGTTTTCCCCGGTTGCGGCATGGTCGGCCCCGGCTTTCAGCATGGCTGAAGTTGCCGCGCTGTTTGTTCCAACTGCTGTTATGAGGATATCCGGGAATTTCTGCTTCATAGCTGTAATTACCTGTTTGCCTATCCCGCCGCCCTGGGAGTCAATTACTAACACATTCATCTTTTACTCATCCTGTCTGTTAAATTTCTGGGAGGATAGGTTACACGTTTTGCCAATGGCTTTCAAGCCATCTGGCTACGCCATCCTGCTGGTTGCTCCCTATTATCCCAGAAGCAATTTCTTTTAATGGCTGTACTGCATTTTCTACGGCATAACATTGATCAGACGCCTGGAACATGGGGATGTCGTTCAAAGCATCCCCGAAAGAGATTATCCTGTCACATTGCAGCAGGTCTTTCAGATGTTGGATTCCCTTTGCTTTTGATGCGCCGTTGGGCATAATCTCAAGCCAGTATTCCTCCCGGTAAAGCTCCTGCTGGAACACAACGGAGGTATACCCTCTTTTTAAAAATTCCTGGTGTAGCCCCTCCAGGTTTTCGCGGCTTTCAATATATGTCACCGTGAAGACCTCGCCGTCAAACAGACCTTGTTTTCCATTCAGGGGCCGCAGCCGCTTGTCCCCCTTCCGGTGTTGGAGGTAGTATTGTATTCCCTCATTTTCTTTGGAGGTATCCCAGGATACGCGTTCCTCCCCATTGATAAAGGAAAAAACCAAAGGTGGAGGTGGATATCCTTCTAGCAATTCCGCCAATTCCCGCTGCTGCCCTTCTGAAAAGGCAGCGGAAAAAATGGTTTTCCTGGTGGAAGGCTCTGCCAGGATAACCCCGTTATGGTAAACGGCAGGGAGTTTAGGCGTAAACCCCTGTGCCACAATGGATGCAGAATCAATTGAGCGGGCGGTAGCATAAGTAAACAACATTCCCTGGTCTGTTAAACGCTCCAGCGTCCGGCAGGTATAGGCAGAAAGGGTAGAATCCCGGTTTAAAAGTGTCCCGTCCAGATCGGAAATGAATAATGTTTTCATTATGATGTCCTTTTTTAAACATAAGTTAGATGAAAAATTTTATGCTTCCTGGTCTTAGATACGCCATCATCGCAAACCGTTGGTTTGCTGGATGGCTGCAAGCGAAAACTTGGA